>JAPYWT010000245.1 GCA_028276215.1 Thermoflexus sp.
CCTCTGCCAGTACGACCGGCGGCAGTTCGGCCCGGAATTCCTGCTGGACATGCTCTGGCGGCACCCCCTGGTCGCCTTCGGCGGACAGGTCTACGAAAACCACCACTACGTTCCCCTCCACGAACTTCCGGCCCCCGCGCGCGAAGCGGCCCGGGTGCGGCGCCTTCTGGAGGACCTGGCGGAACGGACCCAGGCCGAGGACCGCGTCGCCCACCTCAACGCCCTCCTGCGGGCCATCCGCAACGTCAACCAGACCATCGTCCGGGAGCAGAACCCCCTCCGACTGCTCCAGAAAGTCTGCCGGAACCTGATAGAGACCCGCGGCTACCTGACCGCCTGGTGCGTGGCGCTGGACCCGGAGGGGAATCTCATCGCGGCGGCCGCGGCCGGCCTCCGGGAGGACGCGCTCCCGACCCTGATAGAACGGTGGCAGCGCGGAGACCTCCCCGCCTGCGCCCGCCAGGCGCTGCTCAGCCGCGCCATCGTGGTGACCGGCCCCGAGCAGGACATCTGTGGCGATTGTCCCCTGCGGGCGGAGCGGCCGGACTGGCAGACCCTCACCCTGCGGCTGGAATACGGAGATAGAATATACGGAGTCCTGAGCGTCCGCAGCCCCCGCCGGTTCGCCGACATCCCGGAGGAGGCGGACCTCCTCCGGGAAGTTGCCTCGGACATCGCCTTCGCGCTCCACAGCCTGGCCGTGGAGAGGGAACGGCAACGGGCGGAGGAGCAGACCCGTCGCCTGGCCTCCACCCTGCTGGCCATCGCCCGGCCGGTGCGACATATGGCCTCCTTCCTGGACCAGGACACCCTGCTGCGGGAGGTCGTCCGCGCGGTGCAGGCAATCACCGGCGCCTACAACGTCAACGTCTTCCTCCTCACCGACGCCGGGCTGGTCCTGGCGGCCGGGCACGGTGGGTACGAGGACGGCCAGCCTCCCATCGGCTATCGGCTGGAACCGGGGCAGGGCATCATCGGCACCGTGGCCCAGACCGGGCGCCCGCTCCTGGTCCCGGACGTCACCAAAGACCCCCGTTACCTCCCCTACGAACAACTCCCTCATACCCGCTGCGAACTGGCCGTGCCAGTGAAGCACGGCGAGCGGATTCTGGGCGTGCTGGACGTCCAGGCCACGACCCCCGACGCCTTTGACCTGGTCGCGCTGGAGGCGCTGAGCGCGCTGGCCGACCAACTGGCCGTCGCCCTGGAAAACGCCCGCCTCTTCGGGGAACTCTCCCGGCGGATGCAGGAACTGAGCGCCCTCTACGACAACGCGCTCCGCCTGGCCGCCGCCGGTTCCCTGGACGAACTGTTGGGGACGACCATCCGGCGGGCCACGGCCCTCCTGCACGCCCGGGGCGGCGGCATCTACCTCTACGACCCCGCCGCCGACGAACTGGAGTGGGTGGTGGGAGAAGGCATCGTCCGCCAGAACGTGGGCGTCCGCCTGCGGCCGGGGGAAGGGCTCTCCGGACGGGCGTTCCAGGAACAGCGCCCGATGAAAGTGGACGATTACCGGACGTGGGAGGGACGCAGTCCGCTCTTTGACGGCCAATCAGTAGGGGCCGTGGCGGCCATCCCCCTGGCCTGGCAGGAAGCGCCCATCGGCGTGCTGACCGTCGCCCGCGAGCCGGAGCAACCGCCGTTCACCGAGGACGACCTGCGCCTGCTGGCCCTCTTCGGTCAGCAGGCGGCCGCCGCCATCGCCACCGCCCGGGCCCGTCAGGCGGCGGAGCACCGGGCCCGCCAACTGGCCATCGTCAACGAAATCGGGCGGGCACTGGCGGGCACCCTGGACCTCCCCACCATCTACCGCATCGCGCGGGACGGGGTCCGGCAACTGGTGGACGCCCCTGTCTTCGGCATCTCCCTGTTTGACGCGGAGCGGCAACTCATCACTGCGGCGTTTATGGCCGAAGGGGATACGGAGTTGGACGTGAGCCAGTTCCCGCCGCTGGCCCACGTCCCGGACGCGCCCGCCGGACGGAGCCGGGCCATCGCCACGGCCCGTCCGGAAATCATCCCCGACCTCAGCCCGGCCTACCAGGAGGGGCGGGCCATCGTCGTCGGCGAGGGGCCGTATGCCCTCTCCGCCCTCTACGTCCCCATGGTCGTGGAGGGACGGGTGGTGGGGCTCCTGGAGGTGCAGAGTTACCGCCGCGCGGCCTACACGCCGGAGGACGTGGCGCTCCTGCAGACGGTGGCCCATCAGATCGGCCTGGCCATCCAGAACGCCCGCCTCTTCCAGGAGACCCGTGCGCTGGCCGCCTTCAACGCCGACGTGGTCAACTCTGTGTCCGAAGGCATCATTATGGCCGACGCCGCCGGTCGCCTGACCTTCATGAACCCGGCGGCGGCGGCCATGGTGGGCGGCCAGCCTCAGGACTGGATTGGCCGTTCGCAGGAGGACCTGGTCCCGCCCGACCAGCGCGCGGTCATCCGGGCGGCGGACCGGCGGCGGCGGAAGGGGCGGAGCGACCGCTACGAACTGGAACTCCTGCGCCGGGACGGGCAGCGGCTGCCGGTGCTGGTCAGCGGCGTGCCCCGCTTTGACCAGACGGGCCGCTTTGTGGGCTCCCTGGCCGTCTTCACCGACATCTCGGAGCGGAAGCGGGCGGAGGAGGCCCTGCGGCGGTACGCGGAGCGGCTGCAGGTGCTGCGGGCGCTGGATGCGGCCATCCTGGCCGCCCGTTCCCCCGAAGAGGTCGCCCACGTGGCCCTGGAGCACGTCCGCCGCCTGGTCCCCTGCGACGGGGCCGGAGTGGTGACATTTAACCGGGCCGCCCGCGAGGGCATCGTCCTGGCGGGCATCGCCGACAGCGGAATTCAAATCGGTGCCGGGTTCCGCTTCTCGCTGGTGGGGGTGGAGAAGGAGATTGAGGCCAGCCAGCGGGGCGAGGTGCTCTTCGTGCCGGATATTCAGGCGCTCCCTGCCCCTTCGCTGGCAGAGGCGGCCCTCCTGGCCGCAGGCGTGCGCTCCTACGTGGCGGTGCCCCTGCTGGCAGGCGGGGAACTGCGGGGCTGGCTGGCTGTCGCTTCCGCCACCCCGGGCGCGCTGACCGCCGGGCATGTGGAGGTCCTGCGGGAAGTATCCGCGCAACTGGCCGTCGCCCTCTATCAGGCCGACCTGCGGGCCGCGCTGGCGGCGCAGGAGGCGCGGCTGGCCGCGCTGGTGGAGCATCTGCCCGAGGGCGTCCTCCTGCTGGACGGCGACCACCGCATCCTGCTGACCAACCCGGCGGGGGAGGAGATGCTGTCGGTTCTGAACAACGCCCGGGTGGGCGATACGCTCACCCATCTGGCGGACCGCCCGCTCTCATCCCTGCTGATTCTCCCGGCGGGAACGGCCTGGCATGAGATTGTCGTCTCCGGCCGCCCACCGCGGGTCTTCCAGGTCGCCGCCCGGCCGGTATCCGGCATTGGGTCCAACGGCGGGTGGGTGCTGGTCATCCGCGAGGTCACCCAGGAGCGGTACCTGCAGGCACAACTGGAGCAGCAGGAGCGACTGGCGGCGGTGGGGCAACTGGCCAGCGGCATCGCCCACGACTTCAACAACCTCCTCACCACCATCATCCTCTACGCCCAGATGGTGCAGGGGCATCCCGACCTGCCCTCCGACCTGGCCCAGCCCCTGCAGATCATTATCGGCGAATCCCGGCAGGCCACCCAACTGGTGCAGCAGGTGCTGGATTTCAGCCGTCGCGCGCCGATGGAGGCCCGTCCGATGGACCTGGTGCCGTTCCTCAAAGAATCGGTGAAGATTCTGGAGCGGACGATTCCGGAAAGCATCCGGTTGCGGCTGGTCGCGGGGGAGGGGCCGTTTTTGGTGAACGGCGACCCGACCCGCATCCGCCAGGCGGTGGTCAACATGGTGCTCAACGCGCGGGACGCGATGCCCCAGGGCGGCGAGGTCCGCCTGAGCCTCTCCCGCTTCACCCTGGGCCCGGCGGAGGCGCCGCCGGTGGCGGGGATGGGGCCGGGCGAGTGGGTCTGCCTGGAGGTCGCCGATACGGGCACCGGCATCCCGCCGGACGTGCTCCCCCACATCTTTGAGCCGTTCTTCACGACCAAACCCCGGGGCGTCGGGACGGGGCTGGGGCTGGCGCAGGTCTACGGCATCGTCCAGCAACACGGCGGGTACATCGGCGTGGAGACGGAGGTGGGGAAGGGGACGGTCTTCCGGGTCTACCTGCCCGCGCTGGAACGGGCGACGCTCTACCCGGAGGAGCGGGAGACGGTTCCCGTCCCCCACGGCCGTGGAGAGACGATTCTGCTGGTGGAGGACCACGCGGCACTGTGGGCGGCGGGGCGGGAGGTGCTGGAACGGCTGGGCTACCGGGTGCTGGAGGCGGCGGACGGTCGGGAGGCGCTGGCGGTGTACGCTGCCGAACGGGTGGACCTGGTGCTCACCGACGTGGTGATGCCGGGGATGGGCGGCGCGGCGCTGGTGGAGGCGCTGCGGCGGCAGAACCCGGACCTGAAGGCCATCGCCATCACCGGCTACGGCGAGGACCAGGAGGTGGAGCGCGTCCGTCAGGCCGGCGTGGCGGCGGTCGTCCGCAAACCCTTTGAAGTGGAGCGCCTGGCGGAGATTCTCCGGCGGGTGCTGGGGTAAGAACCGCCCCGAGTGGCGCGAATCGTCACGACATGGTGTATGTAGGGGCAGGGCTTGCCCCTGCCCATGGGCATCAATTTAAGCCCGACGGTG
>JAPYWT010000244.1 GCA_028276215.1 Thermoflexus sp.
CACAGGAGAAATCACCCTACAGGCCTGGCGGCCTGCGCTACATTGTGGCGCAGGCTGTCAGCCTGTGCTATGTTGTGGCGCAGGCTGTCAGCCGTGGCGCAGGCTGTCAGCCTGCGCTACGACTGCATGACCCGAAAAATCAGGCACCCATTGTGCCCGCCGAACCCGAAGGAGTTGGAAAGAGCCACCCGCGGCTCCAGACGGCGGGCCTGGTTGGGGACGTAGTCCAGGTCGCACTCCGGGTCGGGGGTCTCGTAGTTGATGGTGGGGTGGACCCAGCCCGTCTCCAGACTCTTGACGCAGGCGATGGCCTCCACCGCCCCCGCCGCACCCATCAGGTGGCCGATCATAGACTTGGTGGAACTGACCGCCAGACGGTCGGCGTGGGGACCGAAGACGGCGCGGATGGCCTGAGTCTCAATCCGGTCGTTGAGGGGGGTGCTGGTGCCGTGGGCGTTGATGTAGTCCACCGCTTCCGGCGGGAGGCCCGCGTCGGCCAGGGCGCGCCGCATGGCCAGCGCGGCCCCCTCCCCGGTCTCCTCCGGCGCGGCGATGTGGTACGCGTCGCAGGAGGCGCCGTAGCCTGCCAGTTCGCAGTAGATGCGCGCGCCGCGGGCCAGGGCATGCTCCAGGGATTCCAGCACCAGCACGCCCGCCCCTTCGCCCAGGACGAAGCCATCGCGGCCGGCGTCAAAGGGGCGGGAGGCCCGCTGGGGCTCGTCGTTGTGGGTGGAGAGCGCGCCCATCCGGGCGAAGCCCGCCACCGCCAGCGGGTGGATGACGGCCTCGCTGCCGCCGCAGATCATCACCTCCGCGTCGCCCCGGCGGATGATGCTGGCCGCCTCGCCGATGGCGTGGGCGCCCGTCGCGCAGGCGGAGGAGACGCAGAGATTGGGCCCCCGCAGGCCATAAGTGATGGCGATGACGGCGGAGGCCGCGTTGGGCATCATCATCGGAATCATGAACGGGCTCACCCGTCGGGGACCGGCGCGGTGGAGGACATCGTGGTTTTCCAGGAACGTGAGCGCGCCCCCGATGCCCGTCCCGATGAGGACGCCGATGGCTTCCCGGTCTTCCTGGTCCAGGGAGAGGCCGGCGTCGGCGATGGCCTGGCGGGCGGCCTCCAGCGCGAAGAGGGCGAAGCGGTCGTGGCGGCGGGCCTCTTTGGCCCCGAAGAGCGCGACGGGGTCAAAGTCCTTCACCTCGGCGGCGATGCGCACGTCCAGACCCGTGGGGTCAAACTGGGTGATGGGGCCTGCGCCGCTGCGGCCCGCCAGCAGATTCTCCCAGAGCGTGGGGACGTCGTTGCCCAGCGGCGTGACGGCCCCCAACCCGGTGACGACAACTCTTCCTGGCATCTCAATCCCCCTGAGTGTGATTCATCACAAACGAAAACACCCGGATGGCCGGAAGGATGCGCCCGCGCGTCCCACTTGCCATTTCTCTCATACTGATGTACACTAAACACCACTATGCTGGAACAACTCCCGCTGTTTGCGGTCGCGGACCGGAAGGCGTACACCGTCAGCCAGTTAATGGCCCGCATCCGGAGCACGGTGGAGACGGACCCCCGCCTGATGGACGTGTGGGTGGAGGGGGAGGTCTCCAACTTCCGCCAGGTCGCCTCCGGCCACTGTTACTTCACCCTGAAGGACGCCGGGGCGGAACTGCGCTGTGTGATGTGGCGGGACCGGGTGCGGGGGATACGGACGCTCCCCGCCAACGGCGATTCGGTGCTGGCGCACGGAAGGGTGGGGGTATATGAGCAGCGGGGCGACCTGCAACTGTATGTAGACACGCTGGAGCCGCTGGGACTGGGGTGGCTCTACCAGGAGTACGAGCGGCTGAAGGCGCGGCTGGAGGCGGAAGGGCTCTTCGCCCCGGAACGGAAGCGCCCGCTGCCCCGTTTCCCCCGCCGCATCGGCGTCGTCACTTCCCCCGACGCGGCCGCCCTGCGGGACATCCTCAACATCCTCTCCCGCCGCTACCCGCTGGCGGAGGTGGTCCTGGCCCCCACGCTGGTCCAGGGGGAGGAGGCCCCGCCCCAGATTATCGCCGCCCTGCGCGCGCTGAACGCCCGGGAGGACATAGACGTCATCCTGCTGGTCCGGGGCGGGGGCTCGCTGGAGGAACTCTGGGCATTCAACGACGAGCGGGTGGCCCGGGCGGTGGCCGCATCCCGCATCCCGGTGGTCTGTGGGGTGGGGCACGAGACGGATTTCAGCCTGGCCGACTTCGCCGCCGACCGGCGCGCGCCGACCCCTTCGGCGGCAGCGGAACTGGCAACCCCCGACCGCGCGGAACTGGCCGGGCAGGTGCGCACGCTGCGGGCCCGCCTGGTCCGGGCGCTGGAGGCCGACCTGGCCCGGCGGCGCGGGCGCGTTCAGGAGCAGGTGCGGGTGCTGCGCCGTCTCTCCCCGGCCCTGCGACTATCTCAGACCCGCCAGCGGCTGGACGACCTGACGGAGCGGGCCGGGCGGGCCATCCGGCATCAGATCGCCGTCCGCCGGGAGCGG
Source organism: Thermoflexus sp. (assembly GCA_028276215.1). Taxonomy (GTDB): domain Bacteria; phylum Chloroflexota; class Anaerolineae; order B4-G1; family DUEL01; genus SpSt-77. Next base: position 2,517 of record JAPYWT010000244.1, read on the forward strand.
CTGGCGGGCCTGGCGGGCCGGCTGGAGGGGGTCAGCCCGCTGGCCACGCTGGAGCGGGGCTACGCCATCGTCCGGCGGGCGGCCGACGGCCTCATTGTCCGCTCCCCGGCCCAGGTAGCCGTCGGGGACGCGCTGCGGGTGCGCGTGCGGGATGGAGAATTCGGGGCCAGAGTCTCCGGGGAATAGGACGCGGCATTCAGGCCCGACGGTAAACCGTCGGGCTGATTGGGCAAAGCCCTGCGGGCTATTCTCCAGCCCGGAAGGGGCTTTGCAGAATAAGCCCGACGCTTTAGCGTCGGGCGGGAGTCTCCAGGAACTGGGGAAACATTTCAGCAAAGAAGTCGCGGACGGTGAGGATAGGGATGCCCATATACGAACCCAAATTTAACCCGCATCATCTACTTGCTCGACGGAGACGCCGAACCTGATGGACGATTTCGTTAATCTCGTCCATAGATAGGGGCTCCTCTTCCGGTGCCTGGGCGACAATTTTTGTCACCGGGGGAGGTGTGATCCGCTTCAGGTAGAGCGTATCGCCGTCCACCCAAACGACAAAACGGTCCGAGGGGCGGAAACGGCCCTGGATTTCATCGGGTAGTTTCAAGGTATATTGAGAAGTCAATTCAGCGATTTGAATCATCGGGTCCTCCCGACAGAGAGGTTGTTCGCCAGTAAGTATACCCCATTTCTCCAATCCCTACAAGGGCGGAATCAGCATCTTTTGGAGTGATGGAATGGACATCGCCATCATCGGCGCCGGCATCACCGGCCTGACGGCGGCCTATGACCTGACCCGCGCGGGCCATCGGGTGACCGTCTACGAGGCCCGCCCCTACGCCGGGGGGCTGGCGTCCGGTTTCCACGACGAACGCTGGGAGTGGCCCCTGGAGCGGTTCTACCACCATTGGTTCGCCTCCGACCGGGAGGCTATCTCCCTGATCCGGGAACTGGGGGTTGCCGACCGTCTCTTTTTCCCCCGACCCACCACCTCTATCTACCATCGGGGGCGCATTTATCCCTTTGACAGTCCGATGCGGGTGCTCCGCTTCACCCCCCTGCCCATCCAGGACCGGCTGCGGGTGGGGGTGGTCACCCTGTACCTGCGCCTGCTGCGCCGATGGGAGCCCCTGGAGGCGGTGACGGCGGAGGAGTGGACCCGCCGCGCCGTCGGCCCCCGCGCCTACGAGATTCTCTGGAAGCCGCTCCTCATCAGCAAGTTCGGCCCGGACGAGTACCGCCACGTCAACATGGCCTGGTTCTGGGCCCGCCTGCACAAGCGGACCCCCCGGCTGGGCTACTTTGTCGGCGGATTCCAGGGATTCATAGATGTTCTGGTGGAACGGGTCACCGCCCAGGGGGGCCGCATTCTCATGAACGCGCCCGTCTGCCGCATCCGCCGTAACGCTGACCGCCAGACCGGTGACGGCGCGGATGCCAACTGGACAGTGGAGTACGCGGGCGGGTGGGAGACCCACGAGGCCGTCATCGCCACGTGCCCGCCGGGGGTGCTGGCGGACCTGGCCCCCGACCTGCCTGCGGACTACGGGGCCCGCCTGCGCGCCCTCAAGTCCCTGGGCGCGGTCACCCTGGTTCTGGCCCTTCGGCATCCCCTCACCCGGGGCCATTACTGGATCAATCTCCCCAAAGGGGACGAGTTCCCCTTTATGGGACTGGTGGAACACACCAACTACATCTCCCCCGACCACTACGGGGGAGACCATATCGTCTACTGCGGCGATTACCTGCCGCCGGACCACCCCATTTTCGGGATGGACAAGGAGGCCCTGCTGGAGCACTACTGGCCAGGTCTTTTGCGCATTCAGCCCGACATCCGCCCCGACTGGGTGCGGGCAGTCTGGATGTTCGCCGAGCCGTATGCCCAGCCCGTGCCGACGTTGTACCACTCCCGGAACATCCCGCCCCTGCAGACGCCGCTGCCGGGCCTCTGGATGGCGAACATGAGCCAGGTCTACCCCTGGGACCGGGGCACCAACTACGCGGTGGAACTGGGGCGGCGGGTGGCGAGGGTGATCGTGAAACGTGAAAAGTGAAACGTGAAAAGTGAAACGTGAAAAGTGAAACGTGAAGGTGGAGGTGAGCATGACGTCCATTCAGTTTGGCACTGACGGCTGGCGGGGGAAGATTGCGGAGGACTTCACGTTTGACAACGTCCGCCGCTGCGCGCAGGGGTT
>JAPYWT010000246.1 GCA_028276215.1 Thermoflexus sp.
GTCGTCTATGTCACACCCGATAGCAGGCCACCCAGTGGCCCGGCTTCACTTCCCGGTACTCCGGCTCCGCCTCGTAGCAGACGTCCATCGCCACCGGACAGCGGGTGTTGAAGTTGCAGCCTTTCGGCGGATTGGCCGGGCTGGGAATCTCGCCCTTCAGAATGATGCGCTGCCGTTTCTCCTCTATCTCCGGGTCCGGCACCGGCACCGCGCTCATCAGCGCCTGGGTGTACGGATGCAGCGGGTTCAGATAAATCTCGTCCCGGTCGGCCAATTCCACAATCTTGCCCAGGTACATCACCGCCATCCGGTCGCTGATGTGGCGGACCATGCTCAGGTCGTGGGCGATGAAGAGATACGTGAGCCCGAACTGCTCCTGGAGTTCCTCCAGCAGGTTGACCACCTGGGCCTGGATGGAGACGTCCAGCGAGGAGATGGGCTCATCGCAGACAATCAGGTCCGGGTTCAGGGCCAGGGCGCGGGCGATGCCGATGCGCTGCCGCTGACCGCCGGAGAACTCGTGCGGGTAGCGGTTCACAAAGTACGGGTTCAGACCGACCACCCGCAGCAACTCCTGCACCCGCTCCTCCTTCTCCTTGCCCCGGGCGACGCCGTGGACCTCCAGCGGCTCGGCGATGATGGCCCCCACGGTCATCCGGGGGTTCAGGGAGGCGTAGGGGTCCTGGAAGATAATCTGCATCCGGCGGCGCATCCGGCGCAGTGCGTTGCCCTTCAACTTCAGGAGGTCCACCCCGTCAAAAATGATTTGGCCGGAGGTCGGCTCATAGAGGCGCAGGATGGTGCGCCCGACGGTGGTCTTCCCGCAACCCGTCTCCCCCACCAGTCCCAGGGTCTCGCCCTTGTAGATGTCAAAGGTGACGTCGTCCACGGCCTTGACGTCCCCGATGTGGCGCTGGAAAATGACCCCACGGGTGATGGGGAAATACTTCTTGAGGTGAATGACCTGAACCAGGGGAACTCGTTCGGCGGCCATTAGCGGCTCCTCCCTGCAAGTTCTTCCCAACGCCAGCAGGCGACCAGATGATTGGCCGTATCCGCTTCCTTGAGAGTCGGCCTCTCTTCCACGCACCGGTCCACCGCGTAGGTGCAGCGGGGGACAAAGGGGCAGCCCGGCGGCAGGTCAATCAGGTCGGGCGGGAGGCCGGGGATGGAGACCAGTTTGGTCCCCGGCGCCTCGTCCAGCCGGGGCAGCGACCCCAGGAGACCCATCGTGTAGGGGTGGCGGGGCCGCTTGTAGATGTCTTTGACGTTGCCCCGCTCAATGATGAACCCGGCGTACATGACGTTGATCCGCTGGGCCAGCCGGGCCACCACCCCCAGGTCGTGGGTGATCCACATCACCGCCATGCCCAGTTGCTCCTGGAGCCGCTTCACCAGGTCAATAATCTGGGCCTGGATGGTGACGTCCAGCGCGGTGGTGGGCTCGTCGGCGATGAGGAGTTTGGGGTTACAGGAGAGGGCCATCGCGATCATCGCCCGCTGGCGCATACCGCCGGAGAACTGGTGGGGGTAGTCATCCAGGCGGGTCTTCGCCTCCGGGATGCCCACCATTGTCAGCAGTTCTTCGGCCCGCTCCCGGGCCTGTTTGTCGTCCATCCCCTGGTGGAGTTTGAGGGCCTCCATAATCTGGAAGCCGATGGTGAAGACCGGGTTGAACGAGGTCATCGGGTCCTGGAAGACCATCGCGATCTCCGCCCCGCGCACATGGTGCATCTCGGCCTCGCTCAGTTGCAGCAGGTCGCGCCCGTCAAACCAGACCTCACCGCCCTCAATCTTCCCCGGAGGGCTGGGGATGAGGCGCATAATGGAAAGGGCGTGGACGCTCTTGCCGCATCCACTCTCGCCGACCACGCCCAGAATCTCTCCCTCCTCCATTGTGTAGGAGATGCCGTTGACGGCGTGGACGACCCCGTCCTGGGTGTAGAAACGGGTGACCAGGTTCCTGACGTCCATCAAGATAGCCATAAAGACTCCTTGCTCCTGAAAGTAGTAACAGGTCTACGCGACCCGCATCAGCAGAAGGTCGTACCGCCACAGCAGCAGGCTGCCAGCGGAGGAGAACGGTGCGATGAGAATGGGTTCAAAGGGATGTTTCGGATAATAAGCGGGATTGTTGCGCCAGGCAGGGGAAATCGGAGGAAACAGAGAAGCGACGCGCTGGATGATTCGCCGCCATACGCGCGGGGATGGCTTCGCGTTGCCCCATCGGTCCTGTAGAGATTGAGCGATCAAAACATCCAGTGCGTCCATCTCTCCCTGTACCGGCTCACGTCAACTCATACACCACACCGCGCCGGGGCTGCCACTCCGCCAGGCGCTCCTTCAGCGCTTCCCGCCCATAGTGGAGGCGAGATTTGACTGTTCCCTCCGGGACCTCCAGAATTTCAGCGATTTCTTTCAGGCTCAACCCTTCCAGGTAGTAGAGGACAATCACCACCTGCTGGGGAAGGGGCAGGGTACGGATGGCCTCCCGAACCTTTTCCTGAATTTCCTGCTCCTCCACCGTCCCTTCCACGCGAAGGGGAGCGGTCCAGCGCTCCACCAGTTTACTCAGCAAGACCGACCAGCGCTGACGGTGGTTTATCCAATCGCAACTCAGGTTAATCGCCACCCGATAGAGCCATGGCCCTACCGGAGCATCCGTACGGATGCGGTCGGCGTGGGTGAGGAGCCGGATGAAGCACTCTTGAAGAATGTCCTCTGCGGCTCCCGGGTCCCGGGTGATCGCCAGGGCAGTGCGGAATATAGGGGCTTGATACTTCTCGTACAGTTCGGCCAGTGCGGCCGTATCCCCCCGGCGCAGCCGGGCGACCAACACTCCATCCGGGATGTCCGGCCGATCGGAAGTTTGAGACTCCATATATAATACCGCGTTGAGGGGTAAAAGGTTCAAATCAGCGGACTTGTAGCAGTCCAAGTATACCACACCTTAATGAACGGCGCAACCGGCGCAGGATTCCCAAAATAACGAAACTCATCAGCCACCGGGCTTCGGCCCCTGCCCCATCACCACCCGGAACGCCCGCGCGGTGAGAACGGGGCGGAGGACGCAATCCGGGGGCAGTTCGGAGGCCAGGTCCAGGCCCAGGCCGGGGTGGGCCTGGATGGCCGCCACGGTCCACTCAGGGGCATCCAGAAACTCGGCGAGGGCCGCCGGGGCCACCGTCAGCAGGCCGAAGAGGTCGCCCCGGCGGGGGCGGCCCAGGGGCCGGCCCAGAAAGGTCACAATCGCCAGCGCGTCGGGCATCTCGGAGCCGCCCAGTTGGGGCGGGAGCAGATTGACGATGTAGGGGTGGGCCTCCCGCCCCGGCGGGCCGGCGGGAATCTCCAGGTAGCCCGCCATCTGCCACTCGTGGAGCAGGACGGTATGGGGCGGCGTCTCCAGCGCCAGGCCCACCCCCAGTTCCTCCTGCACTTCCCTCCGCAGGGCGGTCAGGGCGTCTTCCCCGGCGTGCAGGCCGCCGCCGATGCCGCCGATGCCCACCGAGAGGACGCCGCCCGGGCGACGGGCCCAGTAGCGGGGACGCTGCACCTCAAAGTACCAGGCCTCGTCGTCCCGCAGGATGACGGAGACGCCGATCAGGGAAATCCGCCGCTCCGTCAGCAGTGGGTGAGTGCCCTCCAGGGCCGGCAACAGGGCGAAGATGTCAGGCATCAGAGATGATTCTGGATGAACTGGTAGGTCTTCTCGGCCACGAACTCCCACTCGCTATCCACGGTGATGCAGTGGCCGGAGTTGTGCAGGGTGACCAGTTCCTTATCCCGGGAACCGGCCCGCTCATACGTGTACGGGCCGCTGCGGGGGTGGATGGCCTGGTCCAACGTGCTGTAGATGACCAGCAGCGGGCAGGTGATCCGGGGGAGCAGGCGCCGGACGCGCCGGGTCAGTTTCAGCAGTTCGTGGGCGGCGAAGACGGGATTTTCTTCGTAACTCCAGAGGCGCAGGTCGGCCTCCGGGTCGGTCAGGTCCTTCTCCGACGACTTGGCCCGTTTGGGGATGAAGTACTTGAGGACCGGGGTCAGGTAGATGAGCCGGTCGGCGACGATGGTCGCCGGGGAGTACGCGACGGCGCCGGGGAGTTCGGGGTGGTGGGCGGCCAGGTACAGGGTCAGGACGGCGCCCATGGAGAGCCCGCCGACGAAGACCGTCTCGCAGCGGGCGCGCAGGTCGGTCAGCGCGCGCTCCACGTGACCGGTCCAGTCGGTCCAGCGGCAGCGGTTCATCTCCTCCACCGTCGCCCCGTGGCCGGGGAGCAGAGGCGCGTAGACGGTGAGCCCCCGCTGGTGCAGGTATTCCCCCACCAGGCGCATCTCCGGCGGGGAGCCGGTGAAACCGTGAATCAGCAACATGCCGACCGGCCCACCTTCCAACAGAAACGGCGAGGGGTCCAGATGGGGATGTCGGGTCATGATGTCCTCCGCATTCGTGACTCATTCGTGCCATTCGTGGCATTCGTGGACTCATTCGTGGAGTTGGTCCAGTCCTGCCACCAGCAGGTCCAGCGCGGCCTCGGGGGTCATGTCCCCGGTTTTGATGGCCAGGTCCAGGTCCAGCAGGTAGCGGTAGATACGTTCCAGTTGGGCCAGGGTGAAGTTGGCGCTCTGGGCGTGGAGTTTGCGGGCAACGAAGGGGTGCAGACCCAGCATTTGAGC
>JAPYWT010000248.1 GCA_028276215.1 Thermoflexus sp.
GTCCGGACCGGGGAGGAAAAGGTCTATACGCCCCCGGACCGCTGTCCGGCATGCGGGGAGCCGGTGGCCCGGACGCCGGGGGAAGTGGCCGTCTACTGCGCCAACGCGGCCTGTCCGGCCCAACTGGTCCGCCGCATCTCCTACTTCGCCTCGCGCGGGGCGATGGACATTGAGTCGCTGGGGGAGAAGACGGCCCAACTGCTGGTGGACCGGGGCCTGGTCCACGACATTGCCGACCTCTACTTCCTGCGGAAGGAGGACCTGCTGGGGCTGGAGGGGTTCGCGGAGAAGAAGGCGGAGAACCTGCTGGCGGGGATCGCGGCCTCTAAGGAACAGCCGTTCAGCCGGGTGCTGACCGCGCTGGGCATCCCGCAGGTGGGCGGGGTGGTGGCGGAGACGCTGGCCCACCACTTCCGGTCGGTGGACCGGCTGGCCCAGGCGACGGAGGAGGAGTTGCAGCAGATTCCGGGCATCGGGCCGGAGATTGCCCGCGCGGTGGCGGAGTGGTTCCGCCGCCCCCGGCACCGGGAGATTGTGGAGAAACTCCGCCGGGCCGGGGTGAAACTGGCGGAGGAGGCGCCGGTCGTGGAAGCCGGGCCGCAGCCGCTGGCGGGCAAGACCTTCGTCATCACCGGCACCCTCTCCCGGCCGCGCGAGGAAGTGGCGGCGATGATTGAGCGCGCGGGCGGCAAGGTCACCGATAGCGTCAGCCGCAAGACGGACTATCTGGTCGTCGGCGAGGCGCCTGGGGGCACCAAGTACCGCCGCGCGCAGGAACTGGGGGTGCCGATGATCAACGAGGACGAGTTGATGAGGATGATGGGGGGGTGAGATGAGGGGGCAGGGCGGCGGCGAAGCCGCCGCCCCGCCCCCTTCGCGGCTATTGCGATTCCGCTGTGGCGACGATGACCCGCGCCGGACGCAGCAGCCGGTCACCGATGCGGTAGCCGGGCCGGACCACGTGGGCCACCGTATCCGGCTCCTTCCCGACCTGGTTCGCAGGGACGGTCCCCACCGCCTCGTGCCAGGCCGGGTCAAAGGGCTGGCCCTCCGCCTCAATGGGCGCCACCCCCTCCCGGCTCAGCAGATGCATCAGACTGCGGTGGGTGATTTCCACCCCCTGGCGGATGGCCTCCGCGTCGGCGCCGTCGGCGGAGAGGGCCCGGGCCAGGTCGTCGGCGACGGCCAGGAAGTCCCGCAGCAGCCGCTCCCGGTCGGCGGCGATCCGCTCCTCCGTCAGGCGCTGCAGCCGCTTGCGGAAGTTATCCATTTCCGCCTCCAGGCGCAGCGCCCGGTCTTTCCACTGTTCCAGTTCTTCCCGCAATGCCTGTTCTTCCTCCGATGGCCCCGCAGGGGGCGGAGCCGCGGCCGGGGGCGGGGGCGTCGGCGGCGCCTCGGCGACCGGCGGCGGGGCCTCATCCACCGGAACCACCGGCGACGGCGGCGCCTCCTCCAGTTCCGGCTGGACGATGCGGATGGGGATTTTCTTTCGGGTCGTCACAGCGCCTCCTCGGTAGTACGTAATGCGTAAAACGGAATCTGTTACGCCTCGCGGAACTCGCCCTCAATCACATCCCCTTCGCCGCCGGAGGGGCCAGCACCGCCCGGGGTGGGCCCGCCCGGACCACCCGCGGCCTGCTGCCGGGCGTACATCTGCTGGCCCAGCGCCATGCTGGCCTGCTGGAGTTGTTCTATCAGCCGCCGGATGCGGGCGGTGTCCTCGCCCTTCATCGCCTCCCGCAGGTCCCGGATCAGGTCCTCAATCCGGGTCCGGTCGGAGCCCGGCACCTGGTCGCCCAGTTCCCGCAGGAATTTCTCCGTCTGGTAGATGACGCTATCCGCGGTGTTGCGGGCCTCCGCCAGTTCCCTCCGCTGCCGGTCCTCCGCCTCGTGCCGCTTCGCCTCGTTCAGCAACCGCTCCACCTCTTCCTTGCTCAGGTTGGTGGTGGCGGTGATGGTGATGCGCTGCTCCCGGCCCGTCGCCTTGTCCTTCGCCGAGACGTTCAGGATACCGTTGGCGTCAATGTCAAAGGTGACCTCAATCTGCGGGATGCCGCGCGGGGCCGGCGGGATGCCCTCCAGGTTGAAGCGGCCCAGGCTGATGTTATCGGCCGCCATAGGGCGCTCCCCCTGCAGGACGTGGATGGTGACCACGGTCTGCCCGTCCTCGGCGGTGGTGAAGATTTCGCTCTTGCGCACCGGGATGGTGGTGTTGCGCGGGATGAGCGGCGTCATCACACCGCCCAGCGTCTCCACGCCCAGGGTCAGCGGGGTGACGTCCAGCAGGACCACGTCCCGCACCTCGCCGCCCAGGACGCCGGCCTGGATGGCCGCGCCGACGGCCACCACCTCGTCCGGGTTGACGCCCTTGTGGGGCTCCTTGCCGCCGGTCAGTTCCCGCACCAGGTCCTGGATCATCGGCATCCGGGTGGCGCCGCCCACCAGGACCACCGCGTCCAGGTCCCGGGCGCTCATCTTGGCGTCCCGCAGCGCCTGCTCAAAGGGGCCGCGACAGCGCTGGACCAGGTCGGCGGTCAACTGCTCCAACTTGGCCCGCGTCAGCCGCATCTGCAGGTGCTTGGGGCCGGACGCGTCGGCGGTGATGAAGGGCAGGTTGATCTCCGTCTCCAGCATCGTGGAGAGTTCAATCTTCGCCTTCTCCGCCGCCTCCTTCAGCCGCTGGAGCGCCTGCCGGTCCTGCCGCAGGTCAATCCCGTACTCCTTCTTGAATTCATCCGCCACGTAGTTGACGATGCGCTGGTCCCAGTCGTCGCCGCCCAGGAAGGTGTCGCCGCTGGTGGCCTTCACCTCAATGACGCCCTCCCCCACCTCCAGGATGGAGACGTCAAAGGTACCGCCGCCCAGGTCAAAGACCAGGATGGTCTCCACGCCCTTCTTGTCCAGGCCGTAGGCCAGGGAAGCCGCCGTGGGCTCGTTGATGATGCGCAGCACTTCCAGCCCGGCAATCTTCCCGGCGTCCTTCGTCGCCTGGCGCTGGCTGTCGTTGAAGTAGGCCGGGACGGTGATGACGGCCTGGGTGACGGGCTCGCCCAGGTAGGCCTCGGCGTCCTGCTTCAGTTTGCGCAGGATCATTGCCGAGATTTCCTGCGGCGTGTACTCCTTCCCGGTCTGCGGGATGTAGACGCGCGCATCCCCCTGGGGTCCGGCGACGATTTTGTACGGCAGAATCCGGCGTGCTTTCTCCACCTCCGGGTCATCGTAGCGCCGCCCCATCAGCCGCTTGATGGAGAAAATGGTGTTTTCTGGATTGACGATGGCCTGCCGACGGGCCGCCTGTCCCACCAGCCGCTCCCCCGTCTTGGTGAACGCGACGACGGACGGGCAGAGGTTGCCCCCTTCGGCGGTGGGAATCACGACGGGCTCGCCGCCCATCAGGACTGCCACAACCGAGTTGGTCGTACCCAGATCAATCCCAACGATTTTGCCCATAACTGAACCTCCGGATTGGTAGATTGGGAATTGGTAAAGTGGTAAATTGGTATGGTAATGCGGTATCAGTATGCCACTGGTGTATGAGAAATCCGTTAGAGGGGTGTTAGAAACGCGTTAGAAATGGGGGTCCGAAGTTCGCATCCGGATTTGCAGGGCCACTTCGCGGAGGCTGTAGATGGTCGCGAAACCCGCCGCGGCGGTGACCAGGCCCGCCGCCACGAAGACGGTCTGCACGCCCAGGAAGTGGCCCAGGAAGGCCGAAAGCCCCTCCGCCAGCGCCGTCCCGGCAGCGACGATGAGCGCCACCGCCGACTGGACCCGCCCCCGCACCTCGTCGGGGGAGAGAGTCTGGACCATGGTGTCCAGCGCGCCCCGGGCGATGACGATGCATATCCCCAAGGCCACCACACTGAAGAGGACGATCAGGTAGTTGGGGGCGTAGGCGAAACCGATGATGGCCCCGCCCGCCAGAACCAGCATCCAGCCCACCAGGATGTGGAGGGAAAACCGGCGCGAGAGGCGGGCGGCGACCAGTCCCCCCAGAATAGAGCCGATGCCCAGCGCGCTCATCGCCCCTCCGTACTCCAGCCCTCCGGCCCCCAACCGGACCTTGAGGTGGGGGATGGCCAGGAGGACGACCGCGCCGATGCCCAGCGTCGCCACGCCGGTCACCGGCAGGATGCGACGCAGGGAGGGGGAATGGTAGATGAATCCGAGGCCCACCCGCATGTCCTGCCAGAGGGTCCGGCGGGGGGCCAGCGCCGATTCGCCGTTCCGCAGCGGCGGGATGCGCATCACCAGGATGGTCGCGGCCGAGAAGACAAAGGTGGCACTGTCAAAGATGATGGCCGCCGACCAGCCCCACAGTTCCACGATGCTCCCGGCCAGCGTCGGGCCCACGATGAGGGCCAGGATGTAACTGCCCTGGATCATCCCGTTGGCCGCCAGGAGCAGATGGTCGGGGACGATGTTGGGGATGCTGGCGTTGCGGGCCGGGTAGAAGAACGCGCCGACCATCGCCAGGCCCGCCGCCGCCAGGTAGAGAATCCAGAGGTCGCCCGTCGTCTGCACCAGCAACGCGGCCAGGACCAGGAGTGCCCGCAGGAGGTCGGAGGCAATCATCACCCACCGGCGGTCTATGCGGTCGGCGATGACGCCGCCCACCAGCCCGAAGAGGACCTGGGGCAGGGCCAGGGAGAGGGCCGGGATCAACA
>JAPYWT010000250.1 GCA_028276215.1 Thermoflexus sp.
TCGTTTGCAGATAATGTAGCGTAGGCTTTAGCCTGCGAATACAGGCCTGGCGGCCTGCGCTACAGGGGCATGCCTTCGCCGCGTCTTTGATAGCGCTTGCCCGGGGGCTCCCTGGTAGGTAGTTACGCGATTTGACAAATTGGCCAGAGGTTTTATAATCAAGGATGTTATCGTTTCCCCCAATCTCTCAAGGAAAGGAGAACCCCCATGGCCGAGGCAGGATACGGAGAGGTCACTCAGGATGATAAACTTTGGGCCCTTCTCTCATGGCTCATCTGGATTGTCGCCCTGATCGCCCTTCTGATGGAAGACAAAAAATCCCGCCCCTTCATCCGCTACAATGCCGTCCAGTCCCTGGCGCTGACCGTAGTCGGCTGGGTGCTGAGCGCTGTTCTCAGTTTCATCATTATTGGTTGCGTGATCGGCGTCGCCTGGCTGGTCTACGTCATCATCCTGGCCATCCAGTCCTACCAGGGCAAGTGGGTCACCATCCCCTTCCTGACCGACTTCTGCAAGAAGCAGGGCTGGATTTAGACCAGACTTTCAAGCAACTGAAGGTGCCAGGCACTCCGGAAGTGCCTGGCACCTGATAGAATCATGCGCGCCTCCTGGCTGACCCGTTTCCTGTTCCCCGTCGGCGTGCTGGCGGCGATGACGCTTTTTGTCGCCCGCCTGCCGCCCATTCCCCTGGAACAGATATTCCCGACGGTCACCCCTTCGCCGACCGCCACCCTCCCGCCCACCCCTACGCCATCCCCCACCCCCACCCTTACACCGACGCCGACACCGACGCCCACGCCAACGCCGACCCCCACGCCCACCCCGACCCCTACCCCGACCCCCGGCCCCCTGCCGGATTTCGCGGAGGTCCCCATTCTGATGTACCACTATGTGGAGGACCTGCCGCCCAACGCGGACCGCATCCGGCGGGACCTGACCGTCCGCCCCGAAATGTTTGAGGCCCAGTTGCAGTACCTGGCTGAGGCCGGATACCACACCGTCACCCTGACCGACCTGTACCTCTACCTGACGGAGGGGCGCCCCCTGCCGGAGAAACCCGTCATCCTGACCTTTGACGACGGCTACCGGGACGCCTATACGGTCGTCTTCCCCCTGTTGCAGAAATACGGGTTCGTGGGGACGTTCTTCGTCCTGGCGACCCCCGCCCACTACGGGAGCCCGCTGTATCTGGACTGGGGGATGATGAAGGAGATGGCGGACGCCGGGATGGAGATTCAGGGGCACGGACGGGACCACGTGGACCTGCGCGGGAGGTCCTACGAGTTTCTGGTCTACCAGATTCTGGGGATCAAGGAGGCCGTGGAGTACCACACTGGCCACCCGGTGCGGTTCTTCTGCTATCCATCCGGTCAGTACGATGCCAGCGTGATTGCGGTCGTCCGCTCCGCCGGGTACTGGGGTGCGGTGACGACGGAGTACGGCCGCATCCACACGCGCGAGGGCCTCTACACCCTCCACCGCATCCGCATTCGCGGCTCCGATACCCTGGAGACCTTCATCGCCAAACTGGAAGGGCGGTGATTCAGGGGTCAGGGGTTGGCCGTCAGGGGTTAGCGGTCAGGAGTCAGCGATCAGCGATACGCGATTTGCGATTCGCGATAAGCGATTCGCGATAAGCGATACGCGATACGCGATTCGCGATACGCGATCAGTAGTTCGTCGTCTGGTCTATCAGCCCCTTCTCCCGGGCCTGATGGTCGCACAGGCGGTAGGTGACGGCCGCCAGAAGCCCGAAGAGAACCGACAGCCCCGCCAGGATGCCCAGCAGTTGGCCGTTGCTGAAGCCGGAGAGGGTGGGAAAGCCACGCGCCAGGTCCCCCAGCAGGGAACGGCGGAGCAGTTCCAGCCAGTAGGTGATGGGCATGGCGAATCCCAGCGGCCGCAGCCAGGGCGGAAGGACCTCCAGCGGGAAGATGGCCCCGCTGAGCAAGTAGAGCGCCCCCGCCACCGCCTCGCCGATGAGGAAAAAGTGGTGGGCAATCATCAAACTGATGCTGGCCAGCACCAGCCCCATCAGCGCCAGCATCACCACTCCCAGCATCAGCGACAGCAGAAAGAGGGGCCAGTCCACCCGCGCCGGGTGGAACGGCACATGCAGGAAGAGCACCCCCGCCGCCAGAGTGATCAAGACGGCGAAGGAGCCGGTCAGAAAGCGGGCCACCCCCCGTCCCAGCCAGTAGGCCGGGAGGCGAATCGGGGCGACGTAGATGTACTTCAGCGTCCGGTAGTGCTCCCGGTCGTCTATCACCGCCCAGGAGACCCCCGTCATCACCGCGCCGACGTAGATGTAGAAGGCGTTCCCCAGGTAAATGTACGGGAAGATGGGGTTCTCAAACTGGCCGTTGGTAATGACGCCGTACATCACCACCAGAATGGCCGCCGAGGCCAGCGGCTTCAGCATGGAGTAGATGGCGAACAGGATGGGGTCGGTCCAGTTGGACTCAATCTGCCACCCCAGCCACGTCGCGATGCGGAACGACCGCCAGGCCGCGGACAGGGTTTTCGGTAGATTGGTAGACTGGTAAATTGGGGGGGTGCTCATCTCCGGCTCTCCAACAGTCGCCCCTCCCGGATGGCCATCCGCTCCATGTACCCCAGCAGCCAGCGCGCGGCGACCAGGAAGAGGACGCACAGGACCGCCAGGACGGCGACCTCCACAGGAACGGTCAGGAATCCCAGCGCGGCGCCGGAAGGGAAGAGCAGTTGCCGCATCGCGTCCAGCCCCAGCGTCAGCGGGATGATGGAGGCCGCCACCGCGACCCAGAAGCCCAGGTTCTTGACCGGGAAGTAGAAGCCGGAGAGGAGGTAGATGGGCTCCTGGGCCAGGTTCGCCAGATGCCACGCCTCCCGTCCCCAGAGCAGGAAGAGGGACGCGCTCATCATCCCCAGCCCGTAGAGGGCTGCCAGGGTAAGTAGGAAGACCGCCGCCAGTGCGGGCAAACTTCCCACCGCGTACTGGACGTGGAAGATGAGGCTGCCGACCAGCAGGATGGCCGCCGCGCGCAGCGCCGTCGCCACGATGCCCCCCACGGCCATCCCCAGGAGAATGGCCATCATGGAGTTGGGGGCCATGATGTAGAGGGCCAGGTTCCCCGACTCCTTCTCCCAGTAGAGTTGGCTGGACATGCTCCAGAGGACGTTGAGCCAGAAGGCGGTCATCGCCCCGCCGACGACGACGAAGCCCACGTACTCCTCCGGCGCCCCGATGGCCCGGTAGACGAAGACGTAGGCGGAGACGGCCAGGATGGAGAGGAAAACGTCAAAGAAAAGCCACGACCGCTCCCGCTGCTGGCCAATGACCCGGGGGTAGGCGCGGGCGACCACGGTCTTCAGGAAGAGGCGCCAGCCGCTGGCTTTGGGGACGGGCGCAAAGAAAGGGCGTGCCTCACTGCTCATCGCTGCCCTCCTCCTCGGCCAGCGGGCGGCCCACCAGTTCCACGAACACGTCCTCCAGCGTCGGCTCCCGCTTGGTCAGGTGGCGGACCTGCACCGCGCGCTCGGTCAGGACGTGAATGACGCCGGGCAGGGCGGAGTCAGCAGCCAGGATCAGGTTCAGCCGCGCGCCGCCGTCGTCATCGGTCAGCACCGCCTTGCGGACACCGGGGAGCGCTTCCAGCATGGCAGAGGTCAGGCCGTTGGGGGCGGTGATTTCTATGTCAAAGAGGGCGTCCCGCTGGAGGCGGCGCTTCAGTGCCTCGGGCGAGTCGCAGGCCAGCACCCGCCCCTGGCTGATGATGGCGACCCGGTCGCAGAGTTCGTCCGCCTCCACCATGTAGTGCGTGGTCAGGAGGACCGTCCGGTCGGGATGGGCGTCCAGCCATTCCCGGATGAACCGCCGGACGTCCCGGGCCGCGTTGACGTCCAGCCCCAGCGTCGGCTCGTCCAGGAAGAGAATCTCCGGGTCGGTGAGGAACCCCCGGACGATGTTCATCTTCTGCCGCAGGCCGGTGGAGAGGTCGGAGGATTTGGTGTGGATGCGGTCGGCCAGGCCGATGCGGCGCAGCAGTTCCTCAATACGGCGGTTCGCCTCCCGCGAGGGGAGGCCGTAGAACTGGGCGAACATCCAGAGGTTCTCCCGCACGGTGAGCAGGCCGTAGCCGGAGGCCTCGCCGCCGGAGACCATGTTGATGCGGGGGCGGATTTTCTGGGGCTCCCGCACCACGTCAAACCCGGCGACCCGGGCCCAGCCGGTGGTGGGGGCCAGCAGAGTGGTCAGAATCTTGATGAGCGTCGTCTTCCCGGCGCCGTTGGGGCCCAGCAGGCCGAAGAGTTCGCCGCGCGGAATCTGCAGGTTCACATCCCGCAGGGCGACCACCTCCTTGCGGATGCGCCGCTCCCGCCGGTTGCGAATGGTGTAGATGCGTCCCAGGTTGTGCGTTTCAATCGCCAGGTCTGCAGACATCGGACTCCTCAACAGGGCCTCCGGTCGTCATTGCTGACCGGAGGCGAATCGGAGTCCTATTGTACCGCTTTCCGGGGATTCACGCCAGTTACCCTATCCGGGTATCCGAGAAACTGTGAGCGTATCACGCCGGGGACATACAGGTGGTGTATTTTCAGTTTCACCCTGCCGCTGGCTCCGGCGGCATAGACGAACGGCCGCGCCAGCAGGATGCAGAAGGGCCAGGCACGGAGTGCCTGGC
>JAPYWT010000249.1 GCA_028276215.1 Thermoflexus sp.
GATTGAAATCGTCCTCCCTGGGCACTTCGTGCCGGGCCTCGCCCCGAGGGCTCGGCCCGAGGGGTGTCGGCCTGCCCTCACCCCTCCCCCCAACCCCCTGGTATAATAGCGAGTGGTATAATATGAGCGGGTGCGGCAGGCCGTTACCCCCCAGGTGATAAGACCGTAGGGGAGCAGGGTCGCCGTACCCTCTCTTCCGAACAGTCCGAACGGTTGCCAGGGCTCCCAAGCCCGTATACCAGAATGGACAACCAATCTCACAAAACCAGGGGGAGGAAAAATGAACACTGAAATCTTCGTTGGCATTGACATTTCCAAAGAGCATCTGGACGTCGCCTTCGGGCCTGACCAAGCCCCCCAGCGGTTCCCATACACCCCGGAAGGGGTGAACCGACTCCTGGCCCACCTCCAGGCTCTCTCGCCGACCCTCATCGTCCTGGAGGCCACCGGTGGGCTGGAAGCCGATCTGATGGATGCCCTCTCCCGCGCAGGTCTCCCGTTCAGCCGGGTCAATCCGCGTCGGGTGCGGGATTTCGCCCGCACTTCTGGCGTCTTGGCCAAAACGGACCGCCTGGATGCCCGTATTCTGGCCGAGTTCGGCCAGAAAATGCGGCCTCCTGTGACCGTTCTGCCGGACGAGCACACCCGTCATCTGGAGATACTGGTGGCTCGCCGGCGGCAGTTGGTGGAGATGCGGGCAATAGAAGAGCATCACTGGCGAACCGCGCCGGAGACCGCCCGGCCTTATATTCGGAAGCACCTGGAATGGCTGGATGCCGAAATCGCCACGCTGGAGCGAGAGATAGCGGATTGGGTGAATCAAACACCGCTGGCAGAGACGGTAGAGATTCTGGATAGTGCTCCGGGCGTGGCCCTGGTGGGAGCTGCCACGCTGGTGGCAGAAGTGCCTGAGATTGGCCGGTTGAACCGGAAGAAGATCGCCGCCCTGGTGGGGGTTGCTCCCTACAATCGGGACAGCGGGACACAAAGGCGCCAGCGACGGGTCACCGGCGGGCGGCAGGCAGCGCGGGAGGTGCTGTATATGCTCACGATTGCCGGCATTCGTTGCAATCCGGTGTTGCGAACGTTTTATCAACGGCTGAGGGCCGCCGGGAAACCGCCCAAAGTGGCCATTGTTGCCTGTATGCGCAAGTTGTTAACCATCCTCAATGCGATGGTCCGGGATCGCCGGAAATGGTGCCTTGAACTTGCTGGTTAACTGTGGGGCACTCGGCCCGCCGGTTACACCAGTTTGACAGACAATACGGTTGCTCCCCTCTCCCGCCGGGGCGGGAGAGGGGAGGGGGTGGCGGCGCAGCCGCCGGGGGTGGGGTGAGGTCGGCGAAGGCCGACCAAAGGCCTGCGGCCCAAGAAGGCCGACTTCAGTCAGCGCCTGAATAGTTACGGCTACTCCGCCAGCGCGCGGCGCATCTGCTCCAGTTGTCCGGCGAAACTGCCGTCCACCACCCGGTCGCCGATGCGGACGACCAGCCCGCCCAGCACGGACGGGTCCACCCGGAAAGCCACCTCGGGCTCGCGGCCCAGCCGCGCGGCCAGTTCCCGCCGGACGATGGACGCCTCCGCCTCCGTCAGCGGGACCGCGCTGGTGACCACCACCGGGCCCTCGGCGGGCATCTCCTCGGGCAGAATCTCCACCCGGCCCTCGCGCACCCCGCTGAAGAAGGCCGCCACCAGCGCGCGCTGCCGCTGCTCGTCCAGCGCCTCCCCCACCAGTTTGTGCGCGGCCGCCATCGCCAGCGCGACGATCTGCTCCCGCATCTGGCCCAGGAGTTGCGCCCGCTCCGCCTCCGCCTCCTGGCGTGCCGTGGCGCGGATACGCTCCGCCTCCTCCCGTGCCTGGGCCAGGAGTTTCTCCCGCTCCTCCTGAGCCCTCCGTCGGGCCTCGGCGACCAGACCCTCCGCCTCCGCCCGGGCGCGGGCCAGAACTTCTTCCCGCTCCGCCTCTATCCGGGCCCGTGCCTCCTCGGCCGCGCGCGCGTCCTCCAGCCCTTTCTGAATCCGCGCCTGCCGCTCCTGCAACATCTTCTGGATGGGCTTATACCCCACCGCGCTCAGGATGAACAGCAGGAGCAGGAAAGAGACAATCTGGGCCAACAGCATCCAGGGATTGATCCCCAAACCCTCCATGCTGGCCTCCTCACGCCACGAAAAGCAGAATCAGCGCGACCACCAGGGCATAGATGGCGACGGCCTCGGCGAAGGCGATGGCCAGAATCATGTTGGTGAGGATAGTGCCCGACGCCTCGGGGTTCCGCCCGGTGGCCTGGGCCCCGCCCAGACCGACCAGCCCGATGCCGATGCCCGGCCCGATGGCCCCCAGACCGATCGCCAGACCGGCCGCCAGCAACTTCATCACCTCTGGGCTGATTTCCATCCTTTCCCTCCCTTTATCACGTTTTTCACGTTTCACGTTTCACGTTTCACGTTAATGGTGCTCCCCATGCCCGGCCGTCGCCACAGCCGTGAAGGCCGCGGTCAGCATCATAAAGACCAGGGCCTGGACCGCACCCACGAACAACTCCAGGATGTAGAAGACGACCGGCGCCACAAAGGGCACCAGCGAGGAGATGACCAGCAGGAGCACCATCCCGGCGAAGATGTTGCCGAACAACCGGAAGCCAAAGGAGATGATCTTGGTGAACTCGCTCAGCGTCTCTAACAGACCCACCAGGAAATTCATCAACCCCATGAAGCCCCCGCTGGTGAGGGCTTTGATGTTAATGAACCGGGAGAAGTACCCCCAGCCCAGCGTCTGCACCCCGTAGACCTGGGTCATAAAGACCGAGATGAGCGCCAGCGCCAGCGGGACGTTCAGGTCGGTGTTGGCGGC
The DNA here is from genome assembly GCA_028276215.1 of Thermoflexus sp. Lineage (GTDB taxonomy): Bacteria > Chloroflexota > Anaerolineae > B4-G1 > DUEL01 > SpSt-77. The sequence continues at coordinate 2,852 of JAPYWT010000249.1, forward strand.
CCGCAGGAAGGGGACCAGTGTATACTCGCCTTCTTCGTTCGTCAGGAAGATGAGCGGCCCCACCGTGCGCACCGCGTGTCCCTCCACTCCTTCGCGGGCCTCCTCTATCACGCCGACCGTATCAAAGCCCGGAAACAGTTCAATCCAGTTGGCGACCAGGATGAACAGGAAGAAGGTAATCAGCAGCGGGAGCATCTTCTCTGCCCGTTCCCCCAGGATGCCCCGCAGGAAATTGGCGAGGAACTCGTAAATGGCCTCCACCAGATTCTGCAGCCCCCGCGGCACCAGCGCCTCGGGCCGTCCGGCGCGAATATGCCGGGTACCGGCCAGGAAGAGGCCGATGAGCACCAGGTCGGCCAGGAGCAGGCCGATCAGGGTATTGGGCACTTTTACCGGCCCAATCGGGACCATCTCCGCCGCCATCTGAATGTGCGGCTGCACGACCTGTTTCTGCCCCAGCGGGCCGATGACGCACGAGAACGCGCACAGGCCAATCAGGACCAGAACGGCCAGAACCTTCGCCACTCGCTTCATTCCCACCTCCGGAATGGAGAATCAGAAAAATCAAAGAATCAGCGATTCTTTGATTCTTCTGATTCTTCTGATTCTTTTGATTCTTCTGATTCTTCTGATTCTTTTGATTCTCCCCCCTGAGCCCGCCGGGCGGCGGAGAGGGCCAGCCGGACCACCATGTAGAGGCTGACCGGGATGCTGGCCAGCACCAGCCCCAGGGTGAACCAGGGTTTGGTCCCCAGGCGGCTATCCAGCCAGAGACCCGCGCCCAGCGCCAGCAGGATCACCACGACCGTCAGGCAGCCAATCTGCGCCGCCGCTTCCGCCAGAAACGCCCCCTCCCGCCAGCCCAATCCTTTCCGCTCACCCATCGCACTTCCTCCCACCCCAGTGGAACACCCTCAACAATCGCCTTTGAAACCGCAAAGGACGCTAAGGCGCAAAGAACCCACCTAAAATCTCTGCGTCCTCTGCGTTCTCTGCGGTTAAACGCCTCAGAACCACCCCGCGCTCGCCTGCCACACCCACTGATAGACCGGATAGGCCAGGATGCCCAGCAGGACAATCGCGGCCATCGTGAAGCCCAGCACCCATTTGGAAGGCGTCGGCACCTCCAACGGCTCCTGCTCCTGCTCGGAGCGGCGCTCAAAGACCACCTTCACCACGTTCAGGTAGTAGTACAGGCCGATGATGACGTTGACCACGCCCACCACCGTCAGCGCGATGAGGCCGCTCTGAATCGCGCCGGCGAAGATGAGCAACTTCCCCACGAACCCGCCGAAGGGCGGCACGCCCCCCAGCGAGAAGAGCGCCAGCATCAAACTCCACCCCAGGAACGACGACCGCCGCGCCAGCCCGGAGAAACTCTCTATGTCCTCGCTCCCGGTCAGGTTGGAGATGAGCACGACGACGGCGAACGCGGCCACGTTCATCACTGTGTAAACGATGAGATAGAAGGCCGCCGATGCCACCCCCATCTGCGAGGCTGCCGCCACGCCGATGAGGACGTACCCCGCCTGGGCGATGCTGGAGTAGGCCAGCAGCCGCTTAATGTTCTTCTGCCAGACCGCGAAGGTGTTGCCCAGCGTCATCGTCACCATAGAGATGGCCACCAGGAGCACCACCCAGGTCGGCTCCAGCGCGGGGAATAGGAACCGCAGCGCCCGCAGGAGCACCGCGAACCCCGCCGCCTTGGAGCCCACGGAGAGGAACGCCGTGATCGGCGTCGGCGCACCCTGGTAGACATCCGGCGCCCAGAAGTGCATAGGCACCATCGCCACCTTGAACCCGAAGCCCACCA
>JAPYWT010000252.1 GCA_028276215.1 Thermoflexus sp.
TGGCCACGACCGCCCTGCTCCTGGTCCTGCAGCCCCAGACCTCGGCGGCCCCCGGACCGGTTTCCCGCCTCCTCCCTTCTTCCGTCTCCCATCTCCAATCTGCCGGCCTGCAGATAGACAAAGAGGGACCAGACCGGGTCACCGTTCTGGATACCATCACCTACACCATCCGGATCACCAACACCTCTGGCCAGACCCTGCGCAACGTCGTCATCTCCGATACCTACAGCAGCAACATTCAGCCCTCTTCTGCTCCCTTTGCCCTGGCGGAGTACAATGGCAACTACATCGCTTCTGGGGTCTCGGTGGACTGGTTCACCCACACCCGGCGCCTGGACCTCAAGCGGGGCGAAATCTACTGGGGGTTGGGGGACCTCCCTCCGGGCACCATAGGCACCATTGTCCTCACAATGAGTGTTCCCTATACCCTCCAGCCAACGTACAAGACTCCTGGCCCCGAGATGGGTCCCTCCCTTCTGGGCAACTCCCTGACCGCCACCGTTCCCGGCTTCGGCAGCATCTACGACTACACGGTTGCCGCGGTAGTCGGCCCAGTGCTCAAGGTGCAGAAATCGGTCCAGACCGAGACGGGATTGGATGGACAGGAGCGGGTAGGCCGCCTTCTGACATACACGATCCGGGTAGATAACCTCTCCACTGCCGAGCGAAAAGACTCATGGCCTGCGACTGGGCTGAAGGTTTGGGATACCCTGCCCAATTATCTGGACTTCATCACCGCCACGGCCTCGGTTCCCGGTGTCTCCTTAGAGTTTGTCCCTACAAGCCATCTCATCACCTGGACCTTCCCGGCCGATTTCGTCCTCAACCCGGGGGAGACGACCTATGTCACCTTCACGGCCCGCATCACCCTGACCGCGCCGACGGACCAGAACTCCGTCCAGAATCCGAGGGATAAATGCTGGGCCATCTCCGCCGAAATGGTGAGGCCAGTCAACTGTACGTCCGACCTCAACGTCCGGGTCCTGACCCCCCAGTACAAGACGGTGGAGACCACTTCTCCTCCCTCCCAGGCCGACCGCAGTTATCCCAACCGACCCGTTACTTACACCATCTACGTCTATAACCCCCTCCAGGAAGTCGTGACCGGAGTGGTGGTCACCGACGTGATGCCGTCCACGTTCTACTACCAGTACATGGTTCGGGGGCCTAACCCCGCGTCTGTCCTCTCCAACGTCGTCCGCTGGGAGAACCTGACTCTGCCCGCCAACGGGGTGATCAGTTTCACCTTTCGCGCCTGGATCGGGCCCGATACACCGCTGGAAATAGGGTGTAACAACAAAGAGTACGAGAACCAGGTCTTCGTGACCGCTCCCGCCTTTCCCGTGGTCTACTTTACAAAGGCCCACGGCAAGGTGACGGTAGTCCCTCAACTGAGGGTGAGCAAATCCGTCGCCCCGGGTGCCCAGGTTCCGGGCTCGGAGGTGGTCTATACCATCACCCTGGAGAACGTGGGGGATACCCCCATCGGCAGCATTATCATCACCGACACCCTCCCTCCGGCTTTCCGTTTCTCCGGCATGGTTTCCTCCCCGCCGCCGGGACCCCCAAAAATTGACCCAACATCTCCCAACGTCATCTGGTGGGACGACATCCCGACCATTCAGCCGGGTGCAAAGGTCGTCTTCTCCTTTCGGGCCATTGTGGATGGGGACCCTCTCCAGACTTATAAAAACAAAGTGGAAGGCTTCAGCCCCGATACCTCCATCTGCCGACTGGAGACTGCCTCCGTCCAGGTGGATTCTCCTATTAAGTCCCAGAAAACGGCCGACCCCCCTCTGGTCGTCCAGTGGGAAACCCTTCAGTATTCCTACACGGTCCAGAACATCTCGGCCGTTCGGGATTATCAGATAGACAGGTTCTTGGATACCCTCCCCTCGGGGTTCCAGAGCGCCTACGGCCAAAACTACACGTACGTCATTTCGCCTCCGGTCACGCTGCTGCGCAATCGCGGGAACGCATGGTCCCATATTTTCACGGCGACGGTGGTGGGCCAGGGCACGGGAACGCAGTGGTGCAACGATCTGGGGCCAGCGGGCAAGGATTTCCCGCAGCAGAAGAACACGTTTGGCGTCCACACGATCCTTCCGGATGGGTGGTGGCTGAACGCAGAAAGCGCCGCCACCGTCCGCGTCCTGCCCCATGTCTCCCTGAGCGCCGTGGCCGACCCCAACCCGGTGGGACGGAGCAGTCCGTTGACTGTCACGCTCCTCCTGACCAACAACCTGCGGGGCTCATTTGCTGCTCCGGTTACGTTGACAGGGGTGTTCTACGAGTTGCCCCCGGGCTTCACCGTGCTGGCCCAGCAGGGAGAGAATCCTTTCGACGAGTGCACCACTTCTTCGTGCGTCTGGAGGAATCGGGTCGTGCCCGCCTCCGGCACCCTGCGGCTGACCCTGCGCCTCCAGTCGCCGTTCACCACCGGGACCTACTCCAGGTACGCCTCCGCCTTGCCGGAAAACACCGCCCTCTGTATCCCCCATTATTCGCTGAGCATTCAGGTCGTCAACGGCGTGGAGTTGAGGAAGACGCCCAACCCGCAGTCCGTCGGCCCCTTTGGGCTGGTGGACTACACCATAGAGGCCACCAACCTGACGGGCGGGCCGGTCTACAATCTGCGCATCACAGACACCCTGGAAGGCGGTTTCCAGTATGTCGGAACGACCAGTGGCCCTCAGCCCATCAGCACCTCCCCTCTGGTCTGGGAGATTCCCTATCTGGGGCCGAAGGGCAGCAGCGGCGGGGCCGATAAGGCCACCATCCAGTTCCGGGCTCGCGCCGGCGTCCTTCTGGGGTCCTGGTACAACATGGTGGACGGCGCCTCTCCCTCCACCTACGTGACCCGCACGACCAATTATATGCGGGATGTGGAGGTGCGGGTGGTCCCCGGCGTCGGTCTCTACAAAGTGGCCGAGCCGACCACGGTGATGACCGGTCAGACCGTGGTCTACACCATCACCCTCTACAACGCCTCCGGGGCCCCAATCCGGAACATCCGCATCACCGATACGCTGCCGGCTGGCTTCACGTACCAGGCGACGATCGCCGGTACACCGCCCGTTCTCACCAGCCCGGTGGTGATCTGGGCGATTGCGGGGCCGGTCAACAACGGGGATAGGATCGTGCTGGCCTTCCGGGCCCGGGTGGGAAACGACCTGGCCAGTGGGCGGTATTTCAACCGGGTCTCCGGCTACGCCGAGAAAGCCGTCTCCCCCTACGACCCGGTGCTGGTGCCGGATACCGGCGATACCGCCCCGGTCTACGTTCAGGGCATCCCCACCGTCCAGCGGACCAAGACGGTGGAGCCCAATGAGGTCCGGGCGGGCGGGGAGGTCACCTATACCATCGTCCTCTACAACGAGAGCGATTCCCCCCAGACCCTCCGGCTGACGGACACTCTCCCCGTCTCCGTCACCTGGGCGGGCCTGCTGGAGGGGCCTGCGCCGGTGATGACCTCACCAGTCGTCGTCTGGGACTCCATCTCCGTAGAGGGCAACCAGACGGTCACCCTGCGCTTCCGGGCGGCGGTGGACCGGCTGGCCCGCAGTGGGACGTTCTACAACCGGCTGGACGCGCGGGCTGGCACCTTCGTCCTGCCGCCGGTGGAGACGGCCCCGCTGACGGTCCAGGAGATTCCCCGGGTGGACGCCCAGGTCTCTATAGACGGCCCCCAGGCCGCCTCTCCCGGCGATTCCTTCCAGTACACCGTCTTCTTCACCAATTCCTCCCCCATCACGCTGGAGAACACCGTCCTCACCGCGACCCTCCAGCCCGCCGCGTACTGGAGTGTCATCAGTGGGGACTGGAATCCCTCTGCCGAGGGTGTGTACACGTACCTGGTCGGCACCCTGCCCCCGGGTGAGACGGGCAGTGCCCCCCTGGGAGTCCAGATCAGCCCGGCCATCCCTGAAAGCGTCTGGACGATGACCGCCACGGCCCGGATTGACTACCAGACGGCCGAAGAGACCGTAGAGGAGAACCTGGCCAACAATACCGACCAGGCCGAACTGGCCATCATCTGGGGCATCCGTCTCTCCAAGACGGCGAACCCCATCACCACAACGGCGGGCAGTCCGGTCATTTACACCATCACCCTGCAGAACGGCCTGGAGACGGCCATCCGGAACATCCGCATCACCGAAACGCTGCCGGTGGGCTTTTCCTTTGATGGGATGATTTCCGGGCCCCAACCCACCCAGAACAGCCCACCGGTCTGGGTGGTATCGGGCCCGCTGGCCCGGCAGTCCAGCCTGACCCTGGTCTTCCGGGCGCGGACCGACTCTCAGATGGCCAGCGGCTCCTATCCCAACCGGGTCTCCCTCTCTGCGGAAAAGAACGTCGCGCCCCACGAACCGGTCAGCGCCGACACCGGATATACCGCCCCGGTCTACGTCCAGGGCATCCCCACCGTCCAGCGGACCAAGACGGTGGAGCCCAATGAGGTCCGGGCGGGCGGGGAGGTCACCTATACCATCGTCCTCTACAACGAGAGCGATTCCCCCCAGACCCTCCGGCTGACGGACACCCTCCCCGTCTCCGTCACCTGGGCGGGCCTGCTGGAGGGGCCTGCGCCGGTGATGACCTCACCAGTCGTCGTCTGGGACTCCATCTCCGTAGAGGGCAACCAGACGGTCACCA
>JAPYWT010000253.1 GCA_028276215.1 Thermoflexus sp.
CAGGCTTCCTCACCCCACCCCCGCCGCCTGCGGCGGCAGCGGCGAAGCCGCTGGGGGAGGGGTGAGGCTGAACAGTTGCCTCTAATTATACCCGGAATTTGCTGTTCTTCCAAGTGGGGGTCTTGCTCGTTTTCTTCCCTGAAGTGGGGAAAGGGTGACGGGGAGGGAACGGGTTTTGCGGCAGCGGCCTTCGGCCGCTGCCGCAATTGGCACTCATCCATTTTCCGTGTTATAATCTCCCTCGCTATGAGCGGCCAACGTGTTCACCCACTCATCCGTTCCCTGATCCCGGCCCTCGGGGCCCTGGTTCTTGTCCTGCTGCTGGCGGGGTGCGGCGAACAGCCCCTGCTCTCCGACGTCTCCTTCTCCAAAGACCGCATCACCCCCAACGCCGACGGCCAGGACGACGTGCTGGTCATCCGCTACCGGCTGGCCCGCGCGGCGAACCTGTCCATCTACTTCCTGGACGAGGCGGGAAACCGCTACGTCTTCCGGGACCGTCAGCCCCGCGCCCCCACCGGCGAGCGGGAGCCGTACTCCGTCTACTTCTCCGGCATCGTGGACGGCTATACGCTTCCCGGCGAGACCTTTGAGGGGTTCACCGTCACCCACCGGGTGCTGCAGGACGGCGTCTACACCTGGGTGGTGGAGGCCACCGAGGCGAATGGTCACACCGAGCGGGTCACCGGCACTCTCACCATCGCCGATGCCGACACGACGTTGCCGGAACTGCGCAACTTCACCGTCTCGCCCCCCGTCTTCACCCCCAATCGGGACGGTATCAGCGACCGGGCGCGGTTCAACGTCTTCGTGACCAAGCCCTATGTGTCACTCATCGTGTACCTGCTGCGGGCGGACGGGACCGATGAGGTCCGGTATCACGTGGCGGAGGACGAGCGGAGCCCGGCCCGCCCCGGCGAGCGGGGTTTGCACACCTTTGACTACGACGCCGGGGTGGACCTGGGCGCCGAACCCCCACCCGACGGGACTTACACCGTCTGGGCGGAGGTGCAGGACGCGATGGGGCAGCGGGTAGTCGCCACGTCCACCCTGACCATCAAGAACGGCGGGGTGCCCCGGGCCTACATCCTCAACGGCGAGGTGGAGTGGTCGGCCCAGAGCGTCGCACTGGGCGAGACCCTCTGGTTCACGCTGACGGTGGAGAACGACAGCGCCACCCCTATCCGCACCAGCGGCCCGCCCCCCGGCACGGTCTACGATAGCAACCAGAATTATGCCACGCTGGGGGAGACCATCCAATCCGGTGTCTTCCGGGTGGGCATCCACTGCGAGAACGCGCTGATCAACTACCCCTGGCGCTGGGCGGTGGGAGATGAGAGCGTGCTGGTGAAGGACGAGGAGGGCCACCTGTACCTGCCGCCCTTCACCCGCGCGGTGGTGACCGGCGGCATCCGCTTCGTGAGCGTGGAGGGGAAGCGCAACCCCCAGTACTGCTGGGCCGGCCTCATCCACGAGGACGTGGAGATTTCTTCGGTGAACGACCGGGTGGACCCGGTGTTCCTGTTCATCCAGGTGCCGTGATTTGTAGGACAACTGCGAGCAGTTGTCCTACAGTTTCTAAAGATGCCTGCTGACCACCTTCGCCAGATCATCGCCGACCTGGGCAGCGCGGGCGTGGCCTTCTCCGGCGGCACCGACAGCACCCTGCTCCTGGCTCTCTGCCGGGACGTGCTGGGGCCGGAGCGGGTGCTGGCGCTGACCGTCCTCTCCGAACTGACCCCGGCGGTGGAGCGGGAACGGGCGGCCCAACTGGCCCGCACTCTGGGCGTGCGCCACATCCAGGTCCCCATCTCCGCCCTGGCCTATCCGGACATCGCGGCCAACCGCCCCGACCGCTGTTACCACTGCAAGCGGGCCCTGTTTGGGCGACTGTTAGAAATCGTCCGCGCGGAGGGGTTATCGGCCCTGGTCCACGGGGCCAACGTGGACGACCTGGGGGACTACCGCCCGGGCCTGCGCGCGGCGGAGGAACTGGGCGTGCGGGCGCCGCTCCTGGAGGCCGGCCTGACCAAAGCGGACATCCGGGAACTCTCCCGCCAGTTGGGCCTGCCCACTGCCGACCTGCCCGCGATGGCCTGCCTGGCGTCCCGCATCCCCTACGGCACCCCCCTGACGGCGGAGGCGCTGGCGCGGGTGGACGCGGCCGAGGAGGTTCTGCGCCGGGAGTGGGGCCTGCGCCAGTTGCGGGTGCGCGACCACTTCCCACTGGCCCGCCTGGAGGTCCCGGAGGACGACATCCCCCGCCTGGCCGCGCTCCCGGCCCGCCGGGAAATCGCCCGCCGCCTGCGGGAACTGGGCTACCGCTACGTGACCCTGGACCTGGAGGGCTTCCGCAGCGGCAGCCTCAACCCCCAAAGTTGATCTTTTTGCCACGGAAAAAACCACGAAGGACACGAAGGCCGCACAAAGGGCACGAAGGAATTTTCGTCGTCAGGGGTCAGTCGTCAGGGGTTAGCCCTTTTTTCTAACCCCTAACCCCTGACCACTAACCGCTAAACAACCCCTGACCACTAACCGCTAAACTTTGTGTCCTTTGTGAGTACTTTGTGCACTTTGTGGTAGGTAATTACGAAAAAAGAAAAATTCGTGCCCATTCGTGAAATTCGTGGCCAATTCTATACGGAATCGCTTCATGTTGCCCTTTGCCCAACCTGATTTTGACCGCGCCCGGCGCAAGGGCGTGCCCGAAGTCATCCTGGCGGACCGGAAATCCCCCGACGAATCAGTAGCGATTGCCCGCGCCTTCCTGGAACGGACGGGACGGGCTATCCTCAGCCGGGTGGGGCCGGAACTGGAGGCGCGCCTGCGCCGGGAGTTTGAGGGTCAGGCCGAAATGGAGTGGGTGGCCCCGGCGCGCGCGGCCGTCCTGCGCCGCCCGGGAACCCGGCCGCCCCAGACCGGCGGGCGCGTGGGCATCATCACCGCCGGCACATCCGACATCCCGGTGGCCGAAGAGGCCGCGCTGGTCTGCCGCGAAATGGGCTGCACAGTCTACACCGCCTACGACGTGGGCGTCGCCGGCATCCACCGGCTGGCGGAGCCGCTGCGGCGGATGCTGGACGAGGCGCGGGTGGATGTGCTCATCGTCGCCGCCGGAATGGACGGCGCGCTCCCTTCGGTGGTGGCCGGACTGGCCGACGTCCCCGTCATCGGCCTGCCGACCCCGGTGGGGTACGGCCTGGGCGGGGGCGGCGTGGCGGCCCTCTACTCTATGCTCCAGACCTGCGCGCCCGGACTGGCGGTGGTCAATATTGACAACGGCGTCGGTGCTGGGGCGATTGCTGCGCTCATCGCCAACCGGGTCGCGGCCGCACGGGATAAACGTGAAACGTAAAACGTGAAACGTAAAACGTGAAACGTGAAACGTGAAACGTGAAGTTCTCTACCTTGACCTCTTCTCCGGCGCGGCTGGGGACATGCTCCTGGGGGCGCTGATAGACCTGGGGCTCCCGCTGGAGGTCCTGCAGGCCGAACTGGGGAAAATGGACCTCTCCGGTTACGAACTGGAGGCGGAGCGACAGATGCGCGCGGGCATTTCCGGCACCCGTCTCCACGTCCGGGACCTGGCCCGGGCCCAACCGGCGCGCCACCTGCCCCACATCCGGCGGTTGCTGGAGGAAAGCCGTCTCTCCCCGACGGTGCAGGCCAAAAGCCTGGCGGTCCTGGAGCGGCTGGCCCGGGCCGAGGCGCGCGTCCACGGCGTGCCCGTGGAGGAGGTCCACTTCCACGAAATCGGCGCGGTGGATACGCTGGTGGACGTGGTGGGGTTTATCGCCGGGCTGGAACACCTGGGCGTGGAGCGGGTCTACGCCTCGCCGGTCCCGTTGGGGAGCGGGTTTGTCCAGACGGAGCACGGGCTGCTGCCCGTGCCGGCCCCGGCGACGGCGGCGCTTCTGGCAGAATCTGGCGCGCCGGTCCGCCCCCACCCCGCCCAGACGGAAATCCTCACCCCCACCGCCGCCGCGCTGTTAGCGGAACTGGCGGCCTTCGGCCTGCCCCCGATGCGGGTGCGGGCCGTCGGCTACGGCTTCGGCGAGAAGGAGTTCCCCTGGCCCAACGCGGTGCGGGCATGGCTGGGGGAAACGGAGGAGACCGCCGCGCGGGAGACCGTCTGCCTGATAGAGTGCAATCTGGACGACGTCACCGGGGAGGTGCTGGGCTACGCGATGGAACGGCTCTTCGCGGCCGGGGCGCTGGACGTCTGGTTTACCCCGGTCCAAATGAAGAAGAACCGCCCCGGGGTGGTGCTCTCCGTGCTGGCCCGCCCCGAGGGGGCCGACGCGCTGGCGGCTGTCATCCTGCGGGAGACGCCGACGCTGGGCGTGCGGATGCGGCCCGTGGAGCGCGTCGTCGCCGACCGGCGGGAGGCCCGGGTGGAGACGGAATGGGGGACGGTGCGGGTGAAGGAGAAGTGGCTGGACGGGCGAAGAGTGGCCGTGTCGCCCGAATATGAGGACTGTGCCCGCATCGCCCGGGAGCAGAGCATCCCGCTGCAGGACGTCTACGCGGCCGTGCTGCGGTCTGTGGGGTAAAAATCACCGCAGAGACGCAGAGAGCGCAGAGAAATTTGTGAAATTCGTGCAATTCGTGGCAAG
>JAPYWT010000255.1 GCA_028276215.1 Thermoflexus sp.
AAAGGACACAAAGGGATAAAATATCATCCTTCGTGCCCTTTGTACGGCCTTCGTGTCCTTCGTGGTTTTTATGAAACGGTTCTTGGGTAGGTAGTCACCTGCAGGGATAGATTATACCACAAAACGGGAAAGTGACCTATGGGTGTGTCCCAAGATTGTAGGACAACTGCGAGCAGTTGTCCTACAGAGCGGCCATGCCCGACGAAATTGGGATACGCCCGTGACCCATTGCTGTTTTGCCCAGGCTCTGCTCCGATGGTATAATGGGTGTACTCTTAAAGCCGGGGGCAAAGATGAAGAAGCCGAAGGAGCAGAAAGAGGCCTACGAACTGGTAGAGCAGGGGATTGCGGCAGCCCGCGCGGAACGGAAAGAGGAGGCGGAGGAAATCCTGCGCCAGGCGGTGGCGCTGGACCCCAATAACGAGCGGGCCTGGCTCTGGCTGAGCGCCGTCGTGGAAGGTATTGAGGCTCAGCGGGAGTGTCTTCAGCGCGTCCTGAAGATTAACCCCTCCAACTCTTTTGCCCGCTCCGGACTCTCTTTCCTCGCTCACCTGCGGGAAGGGTACGAGTACCTGGCCGCCCGCGCTCCCTGGATGGCCGGTCTGGAGGACGACCGGACGCCTCTGGACCGGCTGCCCGCTCAGCAGTGCCCCCGTTGCCGACAACGGAACCCGGGTTGGGCGTACATTTGCAGCCGCTGCGGGGCCCCGCTGCAACGGGTGGATGTGAGGCAGATGGTGCGGGAGGAACTTCAGGGCCCCCGCCGCTCCTCGCTGGCCCGCCCCTGGGTCGGCGCCGCCATTCTGGACCCGGACCTGGCCTTCGCCCCCGAGGTTGCTCTGGCCTCGCCGCTCCGGTCCATAATGAGCATCGCGCTGGGCGCCGTCGCGCTGACCCTGGCCCGCTGGGTGGGCACCCTGCTGGTGGCTCTGTTTTCACCCGGAGGTCTGACTTTTGCGATGGTCAACCTGCTTTCGGTGGCGTTTGTGAATGACCTGGTCCGCCTGCTGGCCGGGGCCCTGGTTGTCTGGATCGGATTGGGCATCATCACCGAGGGCATCGCCCGCGCCCGGGGCGGCGTGGCTCCGGCACGGGTCCACTATTACCTGGTCGCGGTGGCCATTTCTGGCTGGATGCCCATTGCCGGTATCCTCAGCGTCATTGGCTGGGTGGTCCCTCTGTTGGTCCCCCAGGTTCCCCAGGCCTGGGCAATGGCGGCCGTGGGCGGCGTCCTCTTTCTGTACGCGGTCGCCCTTCTGATCCAGGCGGTCCGGACCGCTCACCGCCTGCCGCCGGGCCGCGAGGGCGCCCTCATCGGCCTGCTCCTGCTGGCGTTTGTGGGCCTCTACGCCTTCCTGGTGGCTATCGTTCCCCCGACGTGGCGGGAGGTTTTGCTGACGGTCGTGCGGCTCATCATGCTCCCGATGGAAGTGGGAGGGTGAACATGGTCGTCACCCGGGAGTTGTCCCTTTCCACCCGGGGAAACGGGGATGTCCGGGACATCACCGCCGAGGTGACCCGCCTGGTGCGGGAATCCGGGCTGCGGTCGGGCATCGTCACCGTCTTCTGCCCCGGGTCCACCGGCGCTCTGACGACGATAGAGTACGAAGACGGCGTCATCGCCGACCTGCAGCAGGTGCTGGACGAAATTGTCCCGCCGGACCGTCCGTACCGCCACCACCTGCGCTGGGGGGACGATAACGGCCATGCCCACATCCGCGCGGCGCTGATGGGGCCGTCTATCACCGTTCCGTTCGTGGACGGCCGCCTGACGCTGGGGACGTGGCAGCAGGTGGTCTTCTGCGACTTTGACACCCGGCCGCGCAACCGGCGGCTGGTGGTGCAGATACTGGGGGAGCCATGAAACCGTATTCTTCGCAGACAGTCCTCATTCAGGGCGGGACGCTGGTCACCCCGGAGGGGGTACTGGAGGCGGACCTGTTGATTCAGGGGGAGCGGATCAAGGCGGTGGGGCACGGCCTGCCGACGGCCCCCGACACGGTCGTCGTGGAAGCGCAGGGGATGCTGGTCCTGCCGGGCGTCATAGACAGCCACACCCACATCGCGCTGGACACCGGCATCTACCGCACTCCCGATGACTGGTACATCGGCACCCGCGCCGCCGCCTGCGGTGGGGTCACCACGGTGGTGGATTTCGCCACCCAGTTCCCCGGCCAGAGTCTCCGGCAGGCAGTGGAGGCGCGGTGGGAAGAGGCGCGGGACGCGGTGATAGACTACGCCCTCCACGTGATGGTCACCGACCTGCCGCCGGGCCGGGAGGGGGAACTGGCGGACCTGGTGGAACTGGGAACCCCCAGCGTCAAACTCTACACCACGTACCGGCCCAATTACTACGCTGACGATGCCACCGTTCTGCGCCTGATGGAGGCGATGGCCCACCTGGGGATTCGCCCCCTGGTCCACTGCGAGAACGACGCGCTGGTGACGGCCCGGACCCAGGCGCTGGTGGCGGAGGGGAAGACGTCCTGGCGGTACCACGGCCAGTCCCGTCCCGCGCTGGCGGAGGTGGAGGCGGTCCGACGGGTGCTCTTTCTGGCCGCGGCGGCCCGCTGCCCGGTCCACATCGTCCACTGCTCCGTGGCCGGGTCGGTGGAGGCGGTGGCGCGGGCCCGGGCGGAGGGGCAGGAGGCGACCTGCGAGACCTGTCCCCAGTACCTGCTGCTGGACGCCAGCCGGTACGAGGGGCCGGAGCCGTGGCGCTACATCCTTCAGCCCCCGCTGCGGGCCCCTGGGGAGCCCGAAAGACTGTGGGCGTGGGTGGCCGACGGGGCCGTTGACTTCATCGCCACCGACCACTGCGACTACACCCAGGCCCAGAAGACGGAGGTGGACGATTTCACCCGCACTCCCGGCGGGTTGCCCGGAATGGAGACGCTCCTGCCGCTGACGTACACGTACGGCGTGGCGGCGGGGCGGCTGACGCTCCCCCAACTGGTGGCGCTCCTCTCGGCCCGTCCGGCTCAGGTCTGGGGGCTCTGGCCGCGCAAGGGGGCCCTGCTCCCCGGCGCCGACGCCGACATCGTTCTCTACGACCCGCGCCCGGAAGGGACCATCCGCGCCGCCGACCTGCATCACCTCGCCGGATACACCCCCTACGAGGGGATGCGGGTCCAGGGACGGGTGCACATGGTCTTCTCGCGGGGGCAGATGGTGGTTCGGGAGGGGCAGTTTGTCGGTCGGCGGGGGAGGGGACGGTTCATCCGGCGCGAAAGACACGAACAATAAACGGGACACGGGTTGGCACGGATGGTACAGATTTTTATCCGTGCCCATCCGTTAAAATCCGTGTCCATCCGTGTGCTGTTGAATGGGACACGGATGGACACGGAAGGCACGGATTCTCACGGATTCCTATCTGTGCCCATCCGTTAAAATCCGTGTCCTGTTCCCCTGCCTTCGCGGTCAGCCCGTAAAGAACGGCTTCTGGAAGGGGTCCCACCAGGTCTGGTTCTGGGCCAGGTATTCGTGGGTGTCCTGCAGAAGCCGGTAGTGGGCCTCTTCCTGACGGGTCAGGAACCGGTAGGCTTCGGCCGCGCGGGGGTCGTCGGCCTCCTCGGCCGCCCGGGCGTACAGTTCCCGCGAGAGCCGCTCCGTCTCCAGGCCGAACTCCAGCGCGGCGATGTCCCCCTCCAGCGAGATGGGCCGGTCGGGGGTGAACACCGGCATGGGGTCCGGCGGCTCTTCGCCGGGCAGGTCCGGGTTGGCCGGGTCCAGCAGGAAGTCCACCTTCATCGCCACTTCGTAGGGGAGCCAGCCCTGCCCGGCCTCCAGGGACCGGTACTCGGCCAGAAGAAGCCGCAGATGGCTCTCCTCCTGCCGGGCCAGGTCCCGGAACATCCGGCTCCCCCGCTCGTCAGACGCTCGTTCGGCGGCCAGCATGTAGAAGCGGTAACCGTCCCGCTCCAGGCTCATGCCGCGCCGCAATATCCCCAACGGGGTATTCCATTCCATACTTCCCCCTTGTCTCCTTGTATCCTTGTCTACTTCCTGCACGTCCCCGTCGTGGAGACACCCAGCAGTTTGTAGATGAGGCAGAAGCCGGTGGCGGCCGTGAAGGCCAGGATCAGGCCGACCACGGCCACAATGATGCCCAGGACGGCCCCCTGCAACCCCCGGAGCGGGCCCAGCCCCACTACCAGGAAGATGACGGCCAGCACGGCCCGAATGATGCGGTCCACGGTCCCTTCATTGCGTTCCATAGTGCCCTCCTTTTCGTTGGTGTACTTCTATTTTATTCACGACGGGCCATTTGTCAAGAGGATGCGCGAGGGAAACCTATCCTCCCGTCGGCAGAAAATAGAAGCCCAGGGCCAGGATGAGGTAGACCACCAGCAGTTGGACCCCCTCCATCCAGTTGGACTCCCCGTCCTGGGAGACCAGGGCGGCGATGATGCTGGCGGCGCCCAGCGCGGCCAGTTCAAACGTGTTGAAGACCAGGGTCAGCGGGTTCCCCATCGCCAGGCTGAGGAACACCAGAACGGGGGCCACAAAGAGCGCCACCTGCAATCCGGACCCCACCGAGATGCCCAGACTCAGGTCCATCTCGTCTTTGGCGGCCACCTGCACCGCGACCAGGTGCTCG
>JAPYWT010000256.1 GCA_028276215.1 Thermoflexus sp.
GGGAGAGGGGAGGGGGTCAGGGGGAGGGGTGAGGGCCCAGGTGCCCCCAAGCACCACCCCAGGGGTTGCTTTAAAAAAGCAAAACTCAATAAAATCGTACTGGGTCAAAGTCTCAAAAAATCGTACCCTTTCAGGGAGTGGTTTCATCAACTCCCGGTCCTCACCCCTCCCCCTACCCCAAGTTCATTCAATATTCTGAATCATTCGTGTCCCTCTCCTGCTCGCCTTCGGCGGCGGGAAAGGGGAGGGGGTGGAAAGGAGGGGTTTGCGGCAGCGGCCGAAGGCCGCCGCCGCCCCCCGTTCCCCCTACGGCGTCGGTGTCATCGGGATGACCGTCACGGGCAGAGTGGGCGGCGGCGGGGCCGGAGTGGCCGGGACGAAGACCACTTCCCGGAAACCGAACCCCCGGATGAACCCCTCCAGAAAAGAACGGGCGTTCCGGTCCGCCGTCTCCAGGATACCATCCGCCAGGGCGGCCTTGAGGATTTCCTGCTCGGCGGCCTGCCGCGCCGCCGTCTCCAGGTCCGGCTTCAGCCCGAAGAGCCCCGTTTCCCGGTCGTACACGAAGGTCTTCTCGTTGTCCAATCGGACGACGAAGACCTCCGCCGGAGGGAGCATCATCACCACCCGGTCATCGGCAGTGACAGTGACATCGCCCTCCCGCACTTTGCCCAGGTCCACGCCCGCGATGACCTGCCCGTGCGCGACCAGGAGCAGTTTGTCACCGAAAAGGAAGGCCAGCGCCCCCTGCCCGGATTCGGCGGTGATCACTTTCTCCACGGTGTAGACGACGGTCTCCAGTCGGCTGAGGCTCTGCACTTCCCGGACAATGGTCGCCGGACTGGGGCGGATGGTAGGGGTGGGGTGCAGGAGTTCCCCCACTTCCCGTTCCAGCGTCTGGCGCGCTTCGCCCACGGGGCTGAGGCGAGCACGAATATCCGGCGCCAGCCAGATGACCAGTGCAATCAGGATAACCAGAAGCAGAACAATCACTGCAAGTGAACATCCGGAGCGAGAAGTCATCGCACCCTCCATACGATTCCGCGCATTTCCAGAGAGCCCGGATTGCACCGGGCGTGCTGGGGTGAATTGTAACACGATTCGCGCCCTGTGCAACCGTTCCGTTTGCCAAATCGCCCAAGTTGTGCTATAACAAAAGCACATCCGTTTTCCGAAAGGAGGTGACCCCTGGCTCAATTCTGTCACCGTCGGCCGTTCTCTTCTCAAGTTCCCTGCTGATTGACCCACCCATCTTACCGAAGGAGGAAAGTGCCATGTCCAAGCGTATCTGGACCCCCATCGTACTCACTATCGTCGTTGCCCTGCTACTGGTTGCCTGCCAGCCGAAGGCAACCCCCACCCCGGCAGGCCCCCAGTTGGGGAAACTGAAGGCCTGCTTCATCTACGTCGGCCCCATCGGCGACATCGGCTGGACCCACGCCCACGACCAGGCCCGCCAGATGGTGGAGAAGGAATTCCCCTGGCTGGAGACGGCCTACGCCGAGTCGGTGCCGGAAGCCGACGTGGAGCGGTTCCTGGACCGCTTCGTGGTAGAGGAGAAGTGCGACGTCGTCTTCACCACCAGTTTCGGCTTCATGGACGGTACCCTGGCGGCGGCCCAGAAGTACCCGGATAAACTCTTCTTCCACTGCTCCGGCTACAAGCGGGCCCCCAACATGGGCACCTACATGGCCGACTTCTACCAGGTCTACTACCTGAACGGGCTGATGGCCGGTGCGCTGACCAAGAGCGGCAAGGTCGGCTACGTGGCCGCCCAGGCAATCCCTGAGGTCATCCGCCACATGAACGCTTTCACTCGGGGCGTCCGCGAGGTCAACCCCAACGCCACGGTGGATGTCCGCTGGCTCTTCTCCTGGTACGACCCGGCCAAGGCCCGCCAGGCCGCCGAGGCCCTCATCGCTGAGGGAGTGGACGTCCTGGCTTTCACCGAGGACTCCCCCACCGTCGTCCAGGTGGCCGAGGAGTACACCAACAAAGGGCAGCCGGTCTACTCCTTCAGCCACTACAGCCCGATGGCCCAGTTCGGCCCCAACTCCCTGGTCAGCGGCCAGTTGGTCCACTGGGAGCGCATCTACGAGGACATCCTGATGAAGGTCTACCTGGGTGTCTACAACAACAAGAACCTGGAGAACGTGGACTACTGGTACATCCTGGGCCAGAAGGGCGTGGAACTGGGCGGCGACTTCGGCGTCCCCATCAACCCCAAGTTTGAGGAGCCGCTGAAGGCGGTGAAGGTCACGGACCCGCTCCTGGGCGAGATCAGTGTCTACGACCTGGTCTTCAAGCGGATGGAGCAGATGAGTGACCCGGCCGTCCTCTTTGACCCCTTCACTGGCCCGATCAAGGACCAGAGCGGTCAGTTGCGGGTGAAGCCGGGCCAGCGGCTCAGCGTCGGTGAATTGACCTCAATGGACTGGCTGGTAGAAGGGAACATCGGTTCACTGCCGTAAGGCATCCAGAGAGGGGCCCGGCACCCGATGGGTGCCGGGCCCTTTGGTGTATGGGAGGGAATTGTGGCGTTGCTCTTTCTGGATACGGCGGACGTCAACGAGGTGCGCCAGGCGGCAGCCTGGGGGGTCCTGGACGGCGTCACCACCAACCCGACGCTGATGATGCGGGCCGGGACCGCCGACCTGAAGGCCACCACGCTGGAAATCGTGAACATCGTCCAGGGGCCGGTGAGCGCGGAGGTCATCTCCACGGATGCCGAGGGGATGATCGCCGAGGCGAGGGAGATTCTGAACTGGTCGGAGCACGTCTTCGTGAAAATCCCCTGCACGGTGGAGGGGCTGAAGGCGATACGGGAAATCTCCCGCTGGCCCAACGGGCGGATCAACGCGACCCTGATCTTCTCCCCCCTGCAGGCCTACCTGGTCGCGAAGGCCGGGGCGACGTACGCGTCCATCTTCGTCGGGCGGATGGACGACGCCGGCCTGGACGGGATGGAGGTGGTCCGCCAGACGCGGGCGATTTTTGACCGCTACGGCTTCCCCTGCCAGGTGCTGGCGGCCAGCATCCGGCATCCGGCCCATGTGGTGGAGGCGTTGCTGGCGGGCGCCGACATCATCACCGTCCCCTTCGGCGTCCTCCAGCAGATGGTCCGCAGCCCGTTCACCGACGCCGGTCTGGAGCGCTTCCTGGCCGACTGGCGGAAGGTAGCGGGGGCCGGAAATCGGCCGTAGCGCAGGATTTACATCCGGTAGCGCAGGATTTATCCTGCACCCTGTAGCGCAGGATTTATCCTGCAGGGGACAGGATAAATCCTATGCTACGGTTACGGTAGCGCAGGATTTATCCTGCATCCTGTAGCGCAGGATTTATCCTGCACCCTGTAGCGCAGGATTTATCCTGCAGGGGACAGGATAAATCCTATGCTACGGTTACGGTAGCGCAGGATTTATCCTGCACCCTGTAGCGCAGGATTTATCCTGCAGGGGACAGGATAAATCCTATGCTACGGTTACGGTAGCGCAGGATTTATCCTGCATCCTGTAGCGCAGGATTTATCCTGCAACGACAGGATGAATCCTATGCTACGGTTACGGTAGCGCAGGATTTATCCTGCATTCTGTAGATTTATCCTGCAGAGCGGAGAGCGTTCCTGTGCCCCTGCCTCAAATTGTCTCCATCCGAGAGGTTCAGGTGGAGAGCCGCCGGGTGCGCACCTTCGTCCTGGATACAGCGCTTCCGGAGGCCGAGCCGGGGCAGTTCGTGATGCTCTGGCTCCCCGGCGTGGATGAAAAGCCCATTTCCATCGCTCATCCCGCTCCGCTGACGCTCACCGTCGCCCGCGTCGGCCCGTTCAGCACCGCGCTCCACCGGGTCCGGGAAGGGGACCGGGTGGGGGTGCGCGGGCCGTTCGGCCGAGGGTTTCACCTCCACCCGGACCGACCGGCCCTGCTGATCGGCGGCGGCTACGGCGTGGCCCCCTTGTATTTCCTGGCCTGTCATGCTGTCCGGCAGGAGATTCCCACCACCGTTGTGATGGGCGCCCGGCGGGCCAACGACCTCATCTATGTGGACCGCTTCCAGGCTCTGGGGGTGGAACTGGTGGTCGCCACCGACGACGGCTCCGCCGGTCAGCGGGGGACGGCGGTGGCGGCGGCGCAGGCCGTGGCCCGGCGCGATCCGCCTCCCGCCGTCTATGCCTGTGGGCCGGAGCCGATGCTGGTGGCCGTCCTGCGCCTCTGCCAGGAGTACTCCCTGCCCGGCCAGTTGAGCGTGGAACGGTACATGAAGTGCGGATTCGGCATCTGCGGACAGTGCGCGCTGGACGGGATGCTGGTCTGCCTGGACGGGCCGGTCTTCTCCGCGGAGCAACTGGCCGGACTGACGGAGTTCGGCCGTTTCCGCCGCAACCCCACTGGTCGCCGGATGCCAGTATAGTCCCGTCATCATTTCGACCCGTGCGGTGGGATTGAATTCACTGCAAAGAACGCAAAGGGCGCAAAGATTGTACGTCATGTGCAACTTCAACTGATGGATTGGTAGCAAGCCGCTTCTGACCCCTCCTCATCCCCCCGGCCCCCTTCTCCTCCCCGAAGCGGAGAGGAGAAGGGGGAGATTTGA
>JAPYWT010000257.1 GCA_028276215.1 Thermoflexus sp.
CGGCGGGCGGCCTTGCCGCCCGCCGCAAAATCCCCTCTTCATCCCCCCTCCCCAGAGTGAAGCGATGGGGAGGGGGTGAAGGGGGGAGGGGCCCAAAGCCCTGCATAAGCACCGAGGGAAACCGCCCCTCAAATTTGTTACTATAGCAAGGCGAATCTCAATAAAGAACTCAACATGACCAATGACTCAACAGCACTCCGCTGCGCTCCGTGCCTCACTACGAACGGTTTGTAGGAAGCCACGGAGCGGAGGGGGATGGCGTCCATTGCCTGGGTTGTTGCGGCAGGGCGAGGGGAAGATGGGAACATTTGCTCATAAGCGGTTCTTCGCAGCCGAGGGGGCCGCTTTGCGGACCATCCGGGCTGTCCTGGAAAACGCCCACGATGTGCGCATCGCTACGGCCTACTTTGCGGCATCCGGATACCAGGCCCTTCAGAAGGCCCTGTGGGGAAAACGGGTTCGCCTGCTGATCGGCCGCCCCGAAGGTGGAGAGGATCGCCTGCGGGACGTGTTGGATGAATTTATGGACGAACTCTCCATGGGGCCTCAGGAAGGACGTACCCGTGCCATGCGGCAACTTTTGGAGGCTCTGGAGCAAGGCTGGATGGCCGTTTCAGTTGGGGAGTGTCCGGGGGAAGACGCACCGTGGCTGAAAGCGGGCTATCTGTACCAGCATGCCAAATTGTATATTGCGGACCGTCAGGCCGCTGTGGTCACATCGGCAAATTTCACCCACCACGGACTGTGCCAGAGCCTGGAGGCGGGTTACGTCGTCACGGACCGGGAGGACGTCTGCTTTTTCGTGGATCGTTTTGATGAGTACTTTGCGCAGGCGAAGCCCATCACGGATGCTCTGATAGAGGCGCTGCGGCGCTGGCTGGGAGAGTACGATCCCTACACCATTTACGCCCGGGCGCTGCTGGAACTCTATGGCCTGCCGGAGGAGGTCCCGTCCCAGTTGCCCCCGCTGGCAGAATATCAGAAAGGGGTGGCTTCCAGCGTTCTCCGTTCCCTTCTTGAGCACAACGGAGCCTTTCTGATCGCCTCTACGGGCCTGGGGAAGACCATTATCGCATCGCATGTGGCCGCCTACCTTCGGATGCGAGAAGAGATTCGCTCCGTGCTGGTGGTTTGTCCTGCGGGGATGCGGGAGGTGTGGCGTCGGTGGATGCGGGCAGCGCGTCTTTCCAGCGCGGAGTTCTCTTATCATACGCTGGCGGTTTCTCAAAAAGAGCGGGATAGTGACCTGCCCCGATTGGAACATGAATTGAGCCTGGCCAGCGAGGAGACCCTGATCATCCTGGACGAGTCCCACCGTCTGCGCAACGAGGAAAACGAGGAAGGGAATTTACGGTTAAGCCACCGGCGCATCCGGGAGACGGTCCGCAAGAGGGGAAGCAAAGTCCTTCTGCTCACAGCAACCCCTTACAGCAAGAGCATTGAGGATGTTCGGAGTCAACTGGCCCTGCTGCCCCTCACCGATAAAAGCGTCTTGCCGGGCTTCCCGCACGCAAAATGGTCTGTCCGTAAACTGAGCGAACTGGCCGACCTGCCCCCGTGCACCGTCCTGAACATCCCGGACGTCGTCCGCCACTTCAGCGAGAGGGATGAAAATGGCGAACGCTTTGTCCGCTTCGGGAATAAAAAGTTGTACTTTCCTCGTCGCATCCGATTGGTGACCGTGCAATACACCAATCCCTACGACGATCTGCTGGCAGAACTGCTGGAGAGCGGTCTCCTGTATCGGGCTGTGGATGATGAAGGGAGCGGAAAGAAAAAGCAGGGGCGCAGGAGGGCCAGGGGAGGAGCAGTCCTGCCTGGCTTTCAACAGGAAGAACAAGAGGGGCGGGGGGAGCGGGATCCTTTACAGGAAGCCTTGTTCCTGCATCAGTTCTGCTCCTCTCCGGCTCGGGTGAAGGAAACGTGCGAGAAAATGGCGACAGGCGACTACGAGTACCGCTTTGCCCGTCAGAAAGAGTTGACCGAATTTATCCGTCAGCATCAGCCGGAAATTGACCGGTGGCATCGGCCGAAGAAAGATGAGAAACTGCGGAAACTGGCCGAAATCATCCAGGACGCTGGCGATCAGAAGGTAGTGGTGTTTTGTGAGTACGTGGCGACGGCCAAATATGTAACAGAGGGGCTACGCTCTCTGTTTCCTCGCCGCATCCTGGTTGAAACGACGGTAGATAAACGGGGAGCCAATCTGGATAGTGTTCTGCGGCGTTTTGCGCCGGTTGCGAACGAAGTGCTCCCGGAGGAACGGGGTTCCCAGGGCGAGATCCGGATTCTGGTCGCCAGTCGGGCCATCTCCGAAGGATACAACCTGCAGGATGCGTCCATCCTGGTCAACTACGACATGCCCTGGACCGTTCTGGAACTGGCCCAGCGGATGGGGCGCATCCTGCGACCGTGGCAGGAGCCGCGTGACATCGTTATCTACAATTTCGTCCCCTCCACGATGAACAACGACCGCATCCGCCACGCCCACCGGTGGAAGAAACGTCTGGGAACCCGCAGCCAGGAGCACTCCTCTCTGGCTCAGATTCCCGTCCTGATCTACGAGGAAAGTCGCAGAGAACAGTGGGAGCGGGAGTACGAGATGGAAGCCCTGGGACGCGCCCTTTATTTGGCCAGAGAGAAGGAAGGGGAAATGGATCTGGACGAAGTGATCAACTTCGTCAGCCGGACCGATGAATTGCAGACCAGCACTTTCTATAGAGATTTGATCACCATCAGCAATCCTGCAGAAATTCGCGGCCTGCCCTACGGCATTCGGAGTGCGAAAGTCACCCGGGGACGGAAACGACTGTTTCTCCTTCTGCGGCGAAGTCGTCATCTGGACACCGTGATCGCAGATTGGCGGGGTGAACCGCTGCCAGAGAGTTTCCGCCGGGACGAAGTGATGCGCCTGATCCGTTGCTTACCCGAAGAGCCAAAAGCGCCCCTCAGTCAGTATCCCGATGACGACGAGTTTGATGCGTGGATTGAACGGGCCCGTAACCGAT
This sequence comes from Thermoflexus sp., assembly GCA_028276215.1. Taxonomy (GTDB): domain Bacteria; phylum Chloroflexota; class Anaerolineae; order B4-G1; family DUEL01; genus SpSt-77. Next base: position 3,009 of record JAPYWT010000257.1, read on the forward strand.
GGGCCGAACGGTACGGAGTCTCTCCATCTCGCCTGCAAATCGTCTGTGCTCTGGCGCTGGTATGAAACGAAACAGGGAAGGGCAAACAGTTCCTCACGTTTCACGTTTCGCGCAGGGAGGAAGCCATGAAATTAGAATACGACCCCCAGGCTGACGCGCTGTACATCCAGTTCCGGGAGGGCGAGGTGGAGGACACCCTGGAAGTCGGCAGGCACATCTTTGCGGATGTGGACAAAGAGGGCATGCTCCTGGGAATAGAAGTCCTGTTCGTCTCCCGCCAGTTCGCTCCCGAAGATTGGATGACGGTCACCGTGAGCATCGGGAAGGCCGCAGAACACGTCGGCGCCAGATAAGCACAGAGATTTGTAGGACAACTGCGAGCAGTTGTCCTACAGTAAGGAGTCCACGATGATCCTTCAAGTCCATCACCTCACCAAACGGTACGGTGACCTGGTCGCGGTGGACGACCTTTCCTTTGAGGTGGAGCCCGGGGAGGTCTTCGGTCTGCTGGGGCCCAACGGGGCCGGGAAGACCACCACCATCCGCATGATCCTGGACATCGTCCCGCCCGACGCGGGCCACATCACCGTCCTGGGCGGTACACCCGCCGCCGCTCAGCCCCGCATCGGCTACCTCCCGGAGGAGCGGGGGCTCTACCGCAACGTCCGGGTGCTGGACATGCTGATCTACCTGGCGGAGTTGAAGGGGGCCGACCGCGCCCGGGCCCGCCAGCGCGCGCTGGAGTGGCTGGCGCGCATGGGGCTGGAAGACCGGGCCCACAGCAAGGTCAAGGACCTGAGCCGCGGCATGCAGCAGCGGCTCCAGGTCGTCGCCGCCATCGTCCACGACCCCGACCTGGTCTTCCTGGACGAGCCGTTCCAGGGGCTGGACCCGGTCAACGTGGAGCGGGTCAAGGGGGTCATCGCCGACCTGCGCCGGGAGGGGAAGACCGTCGTCCTCAGCACCCATCAGATGAACCTGGTGGAGGTCCTCTGCGACCGCATCCTGCTCATCAACCGGGGACGGTCCGTCCTCTACGGCCCGCTGGCGGACCTCAAGCGGCAGTTTGCCCCCCACGCCGTCCGGGTGCGCGCGCCGGAACTCCCGCCTGACCTGCCCGGCGTCGTCGCCGTGGAGGTCAAAGACGGCGCGTACGACCTCTCCCTGGCCGAAGGGACCGCCCCGCGCGACGTCCTGCGGGCCCTGGTGGACCGGGGCGTGGACGTCCAGGCCTTTGAGGTCGCCCCGGTGCCCCTGGAGGAGATTTTCATCCGGGTGGTTACCGCAGCACAAGATTAATCTTGCGCTGCGGATCAGGAGGAGCATGATGAACTGGCGCAAAGTCTGGACCATTGCCCGTCACGAGTACCTGACCAACATTCGCCGGACCGGATTCATCGTGATGACGGCCATTGTCCCCGCGCTGGGGATCATTGGCCTGATCCTGACTGTGCTCCTGCTCCCCCGGGGCGAAGCGGTCACGGCCTGGCTGGAACAGCAGTTTGACGTCGGTCGGAAGCCCATTGGCGTGGTGGACCGTTCCGGGTACTTCACCCCCATCCTGCCGGAGTACC
>JAPYWT010000258.1 GCA_028276215.1 Thermoflexus sp.
CTCAGCCGTTACGGCACTCTGGAGGTACGGTTTTTCAGGACTTTGGGCTTCTGCCCCCGGTACGATTTTAAGAGACTTGACACGCCCTTTGCGTTCTTTGCGGTGAATTCAATTCCACCGCATGGGTCGCAATTCAGAAGGGGCAGGGAATTGCACAGGTCGCGATTTTGGGACACCCCCCACCTCAGCCTCAGGATTTGCTTCTTGTCAGGAGTAGGGTAAAATAGAATCCGAATGGGCTTTTTGCAACGACAGTTGAGGGCGGCTGCGGCAAAACCTCATTGCAGGTGAACAGGTTATGGAAGGGACATTGCTGAACGGACGGTATCGGCTGCTGGAACTGCTGGGCTCCGGCGGGATGGCGGTGGTCTATAAAGGGGTGGACACCCTGCTCCACCGGCCCGTGGCGGTCAAAATTCTGCGCGAGGCCTACGCTTCCGACCCCGCCTTCCTGGCCCGTTTCCAGCGGGAGGCCCGCGCGGCTGCCCGCCTGGACCACCCCAACGTGGTCACCGTCTACGATGTGGGGCAGGACGGGAATCTGCACTACATCGTGATGGAGTACGTGGAGGGGGAGGACCTGAAGTCCCTGATCCGACGGGTGGGGCGGCTCACTGTGGAGCAGGCGGTGGACATCGCGTACCAGATTGCCGCCGGGGTGGGGCATGCCCACCGGATGGGTATCATCCACTGTGACATCAAGCCGCAGAACATCCTGGTCACGGCGGAGGGCGTGGTCAAGGTGACCGATTTCGGCATCGCGCGCGCCCTCTCCGAATCCGGCCTCACCGACCCGGAGGTGGTGTGGGGGAGCCCCACGTACTTCTCCCCCGAGCAGGCCGCCGGGGAGCGCCCGGTCCCGGCCTCCGACGTCTACAGCATCGGCGTGGTGCTCTACGAGATGCTGGCGGGCGTCCCCCCGTTCCGGGCGGAGAAGCCCGCCGCTCTGGCTCTGATGCACCTGCGGGAGGAGCCTCAGCCCCTCTCCCTCTACAACCCTCAGGTCCCGCCGCAACTGGAGTGGATTGTCCGCAAACTGCTGGCGAAGGAGCCCGCGGCCCGCTACCGGACGGCGGAGCAACTGGCCATGGTGCTGCATGAGTACCGGACCCGAATGACCCAGGCGACGGGCGTCCACGCGGCCTTTTTGCCGCCGACACCTCCATCGGCCCCCGGCCGGACAGAGGCGGCCCCTCCGCCCTGGCCCGCCGCCCCTCCCCCGCCCGAGCCCGTCCCCCCACCGGTGGAGGCCGAAGAGCGGGCGGGCCGGGACTGGCTGACCTGGTTCCTGGGCGCGGTGGCGACGATAGCCGTCATCGGCCTGATCCCCCTCTGGGCGCTGGTCTACCAGGCCTGGACCCGCTCCGAACGGGCCACCCCGCCCGCACTGCAGACTCCCACCGCGACGGTGGCGCTGGTCCCCGTCCCCAACGTCCAGGGGCTGAAGTGGGAGGAGGCGCGGAGCATCCTGGAGGCGGCGGGCCTGCGCTTCACCCTGGAGGAACAGAAGGGCGCGGCGGCGCCGGAGGGGACGGTCATCCGGCAGGAGCCGCCAGGGGGTCAGCGGGTCCCTGCCGGGTCGGAGGTGCGGCTGTTCATCGCGGGCAGGCCGGGGACGGTGAAGGTCCCGGCGCTGGTCAACGTCCGCTCCGACCTGGCCCGCGCGGCGCTGGAGCAGGCCGGCCTGCAGGTGACCGAGCAGGTGGTCTGGAGCACCCAGCCCATCAGCACCGTCCTGGCCCAGGAGCCGCCCCCGGAGACCGAAATCCCGGTCGGCGGGGTCATCACCCTCACCGTCAGCGGCGGGACGTCCGTCCCCATCCCCATCGGGGCCAATCTGGGCAACCTGGTCGTCCTGGAGAGCGCGGAGGTCCTGCAGGCCCGCGTCCGTCCGGGGGAGGTCTTCGCCATCTCCCTGCGCTGGCGTCCACTGACGACCATCTCTACCCGCTATGTCGTCTTCGTCCACCTCATCGGCCCGGACGGACGGCTGATCGCTCAGGAGGACGTGGAGCCGCTGCGGGGCACCCGTCCCACCGACACCTGGGTGCCCCAGATGCCGCTCTGGGACCCTCATCAGGTCCTGCTGCCCGCGGACGCCCCCGCCGGAACGTACCAGGTGCGGACGGGGATGTACCCTGTGGGCGAGCCGGGGAACCGGTTGCCCGTCCTGGACCCCGGTCAGGCCAGCGTGGAGGCCCATAGCATCCTCATCGCCCGGATAGAAGTGGGGCCGTAAGAGAAAAACCACGAAGGGCACGAAGGACACACGAAGGACACGAAGGATTTGCTTTATTTATAGTACCTTTCCTGGACGTTTCGTGCAATTTCGTGTCGTTCAGTGCCTACCTACCCTGACCCGTTTGCAGATGATGTAGCGCAGGCTTTAGCCTGCGAATACAGGCCTGGCGGCCTGCGCTACAGGGGCATGCCTTCGCCATGTCTTTGATAGCACCTGCCCGGAGGCCCTCCTGGCAGGTAGTTACGTCGTTCAAAGGTGACAGAAAGAGGGCACAGGATATGGCCGTAGCAGAGGTAAAACAGGTGTTGACTCTTGTACCCCAGTTGATGGAGATTCCCCACCGGCGCATCTGGGTGGCCTACGATGAGGAAGCGGATGTCCTTTACCTGAATTTCCAGAAACCCAGCCATGCGGATGATGCAGAACTTACGGATGACAATGTAATCATCCGGTATCAGAAAGGGCGGATTGTCGGGTTAACGGTGTTGAACGCCAGCCGGTGGAGGACCGCTGATATGTGAATCGTCCTCTGAAAACCGCAAAGACACCTTCGTGTCTTTGTGTCTTGGTGGTTTTTCCCGACTTGGGAGGTGGAAATGGACAACCGTCAGATTGCGGCTATTTTCGCCCGGATGGCGGACATTCTGGACATTCAGGGGGAGAACCCCCACCGGATTATGGCGTACCGGCGGGCCGCGGAGAACATCGCCGCGCTGAGCCGTCCCCTGGAGGAAATCTGGCGCGCCGGGGAACTGGACTCCATCCCCGGCATCGGCAAGACGCTGGCGGAGAAGATAGACGAACTGATGCGGACGGGCCGCCTGGAGGCCTACGAGAAACTGCGCGCGCAGGTGCCGGACGGGGTGGTGGAGATGCTCCAGGTGCCGGACGTCGGCCCCCGCAAGGCGGCCCTCTTCTGGAAGGAACTGGGCATCACGTCCATCGCGGAACTGGAGGAGGCGGCCCGCGCGGGCAAACTGCGCTCCCTCCCCGGCATGGGAGTCCGCTCCGAGGAGAAGGTACTGGCCGGGATTGAGGCGCTCAAGCGGCGCAGCGGGCGGATTCCGCTGGGGACGGCCTGGGAACTGGCCCGCGCGCTCCTGGAGCCCCTGCGGGAACTCCCCGGCGTTGTCCAGGCGGCCCCGGCGGGGAGCCTCCGCCGCATGCGGGAGACGGTGGGCGACCTGGACCTGCTGGTGGCGGCGGAGGACCCGGAGCCCGTCATGGCCCGCTTCCGCTCCCTCCCCCAGGTGGCGGAGGTCCTCCTCAGCGGCACCACCAAGACTTCCATCCGCACCCACGACGGCTATCAGGCCGACCTGCGGGTGCTCCCCCCGGCCCGCTGGGGGACGGCGCTGCAGTACTTCACCGGCAGCCAGGCCCACAACATCCGCCTGCGGGGTCTGGCGCAGGACCGGGGCCTCTCCCTCAGCGAGTACGCCATCAAGCGGGAGGACGGCACGGAAATCCTCTGCGCCACCGAGGAGGAGGTGTACGCCGCGCTGGGACTGCCCCTCATCCCGCCGGAACTGCGGGAGGACCGGGGGGAGATAGAGGCGGCGCTGGCGGGCCGTCTCCCGGACCTGCTGGAACTCTCGGACCTGCAGGGCGACTTTCAGTTCCACACCACCCTCTCCGACGGCCGCGCGTCCCTCTGGGAAATGGCCCAGGCGGCGCACGCGGCCGGGCTGAAGTACGCTGTCGTCTCCGACCACTCCCGGGGGCTGGGGGTGGCCCACGGCGCCGGCCCGGAGGAACTCCGCCGCCAGCGCGCGGAGGTGGAGGAGGTCAACCGCCGCATGGGCGGCACGTTCCGCGTCCTGACCGGGGTGGAGGTGGAGGTCCGGGCCGACGGCTCCCTGGACCTGCCCGACGAGGTGCTGGCGGAACTGGACATCGTGGTGGCGGCGGTCCACAGCGGCCTGCGGCAGCCCCGGGAGCAGTTCACCGCGCGCGCCATCGCCGCGCTCCGTCACCCCCACGTGGACATCCTGGCCCACCCCACGGGGCGTCTGCTGGGCCAGCGGGAGGGGGCGGACGTAGACATGGAGGCCGTTCTGCGGGCCGCTGCGGAGACCGGGAAGGCGGTGGAGATCAACGCCCACCCCTGGCGGCTGGACCTGAACGACGTGGGGATTCGCCGGGCGATAGAGTTGGGGGTCCTTCTGGCCATCAGTTCGGACTCCCACGACCCGGAGGACTTCGGCCTGCTGCACTTCGGTGTGGCCATGGCCCGCCGGGGCTGGGCCTCCCCGGCCCACATCCTCAACACCCGGAGCGCGGAGGAGGTGCTGGCGTGGACGCGAAGGTCGTAGCACAGGCCGCCAGGCCTGCAAC
>JAPYWT010000329.1 GCA_028276215.1 Thermoflexus sp.
GAAATTCGTGGCGAATTCCGATAGTTTTATGCGCCAACTGCGTAAGTCCTGCCCATAAAGACTTGAAGATGGACGCCCGCTTGCCAAATCTACAAATGGTGGTATAATTTGTAATGGAGGCCGATATGGTTCGCCCGATCATTGTGGACAATAACCGCTGGCCCGGCCCGCCCGAGGGGCGGCAGCCGTCGCTGCCACGCGGTTAACCTGCGGATTGCTTATGGCCAGGCCGCCCCCAAAAGGAGGGCGGCCTGTCGCTTTATATACGGCCCATTCCACTCCCAGGAGGTACCATGCTGAAGACCCATCACTGCGGCGAACTGCGCGCCCACCACGTCGGCCAGGCCGTCACCCTGGCCGGGTGGGTCAACCGCCAGCGAGACCACGGCGGCCTGATCTTCGTTGACCTGCGCGACCGCTCGGGCGTCGTCCAGGTTGTCGCCGACATCGCCCACGCCCCCGGGGCCCACGAACTGGCCGCCCGCGTCCGCCAGGAATACGTCCTCCAGGTGCGCGGCACCGTCCGCCCCCGCCCCGCCGACCTGGTCAACCCCCGGATGGAGACCGGCGAGATAGAGGTCCTGGCCGACGAAATCGTCGTCCTCAACCCGGCGAAGACGCCCCCCTTCCCCATCTTTGAGGACACCCCGGTGGAGGAATCGCTCCGCCTGCGATACCGCTACCTGGACCTGCGGCGGCGACGGATGCAGCGCAACCTCATCCTGCGCCACCGGGTCATCAAGTACATCCGGGATTTCCTGGACGCGCGGGGCTTCCTGGAAATTGAGACGCCCATCCTCTTCAAGAGCACGCCGGAGGGCGCCCGGGACTACCTGGTCCCCAGCCGTCTCCACCCTGGCAAGTTCTACGCGCTTCCCCAATCCCCCCAGCAACTGAAGCAACTCCTGATGGTAGCCGGGTTTGAGCGGTACTTCCAGATTGCCCGTTGCTTCCGGGACGAGGACCTGCGCGGCGACCGGCAGCCGGAGTTCACCCAACTGGACCTGGAAATGAGTTTCGTCACCCGGGAAGACATCATGGAACTCATAGAGGAACTGATGATCGGCATCGTGGAGGAGTGCTCCGACCGCCGCCTGCTGACCAAACCGTTCCCCCGCCTCACCTACGCCGAGGCCATGGCCCGCTACGGCACGGATAAACCCGACCTTCGTTTCGGGATGGAACTGGTGGACATCTCCGACCTGGTCGCCGGGAGCAACTACGGCATCTTCGCCCAGGCCGTCGCGGCGGGCGGACAGGTCAAAGGCCTTCGCGCCCCCGGCTGCGCCGGATACAGCCGCCGTCAACTGGATGAGTTGACCTCGCTGGCCCAGAAAGAGGGCGCGATGGGCCTTTCCTGGCTGGCCCTGTCGCCGGACGGCGAAATCCGCTCATCCTTCGCCCGTTTCCTGACCGACGAGCAGGTACAGGCCATCATCGCCCGGATGGAGGCCCGCCCCGGCGACCTGATGCTCTTCGTGGCGGACCGGCCCCCGCGGGTGGCGGCGGCCCTCTCCGCCCTGCGGCTGGAACTGGGGGAGCGTCTGGGCCTGCGCGACCCCGGGACCATGGCCTTCTGCTGGATCATTGACTTCCCGCTCTTTGAGTGGAACGAAGACGAACGGCGATGGGACCCCAGCCACCATCTGTTCACCGCGCCGATGCCCGAAGACCTGCCGCTGCTGGATACGGACCCCGGCGCGGCGCGCGGCCAGCAGTACGACCTGGTCTGCAACGGCGAAGAGATTGCCGGGGGCTCCATCCGGATTCACCGACGGGAGGTCCAGGAGAAAATCTTTGGCCTCATCGGTCTGGACTTGGAGCAGGCCCGGGAGCGGTTCGGTCACATGCTGGAGGCCTTTGAGTACGGCACCCCACCCCACGGCGGGATTGCCTCGGGGATTGACCGGGTGGTGATGCTGCTGGCCGGGGAGGAGAGCATCCGGGAGGTCATGGCCTTCCCCAAGACCGGTCAGGCCGTGGACCTGATGGCCAACGCCCCCTCCCCGGTGGACCCGGAGCAACTGGCGGAGTTGCACATCCGGGTGGTAGAACCGTAGGGGCAGGGCTTGCCCCTGCCCCAGGGCTTGCCCCTGCCCCAGATGCCCCAGAAGGGCAACGTTGCACATCATACGTAAGGGAGGAGAGATGACCCGCGAAGAACTGATCGCCCGTGTGCAGGAAGACGGTGTCCGGTTCGTCAGCCTGCAATTCACCGACATTCTGGGCACCGTCAAAAGCGTCACCATCCCGGTGACCCAATTAGAGGAAGCCCTGGAGAACGGCGTCTGGTTTGACGGCTCCTCCATAGAGGGCTTCGCCCGCATCTACGAGAGCGACCGCCTGCTGGTGCCCGACCCTGCCACCTACCGGGTGCTCCCCTGGAGCGAGCCCGAGCGGCGCCGCGCCCGCCTCTTCTGCGACGTCTACGACCCGGACGGGAAGCCGTCCCCCAGCGATCCCCGCTCCACCCTCAAGCGGATGGTATCTCGGGCCGCAGAGAGGGGATACATCTACAACGTCGGGCCGGAGATAGAGTTCTTCCTTTTCCGGCGCAACAGCGACTCCGGCCTTCGCCCCGTCCCCCACGACGTCGGTGGGTACTTTGACTTCTCCCCCCGGGACGAGGCCCAGCAGGTCCGCAGCGAGATTGTGCTGATGCTCCTGGCCCTGGGCATCCAGGTGGAGATGAGCCACCATGAGGTCGCCACCGGTCAGCACGAGATAGACTTCCACTACGCCGATGCGCTCACCAGTGCCGACAACGCGGTCACCTTCAAGTACACGGTGCGGGCCATCGCCGCCAGCCACGGCATCTACGCCAGTTTCATGCCCAAGCCCATTTTCGGCATCAACGGCTCCGGCATGCACACCCACCAGAGCCTCTCTGACCCCTCCGGGCACAACCTCTTCTACGACCCGGACGACCCGTATCACCTCTCCCGGCTGGCCTACCAGTTCATCGCCGGGCAGATGGTCCACGCGCGGGCGCTGGCGGCCGTCGTCGCCCCCACGGTGAACAGTTACAAGCGTCTGACCCCCGGCTACGAAGCGCCCGTCTACATCTGCTGGGCCCACCTGAACCGCTCCGCGCTCATCCGGGTACCGGCGGTGCGCGCCGGGCGGGAGAAGGCGGCGCGGATTGAACTGCGCTGTCCCGACCCCAGCGCCAACCCCTACCTGGCCTTCGCGGCTATGCTGGCTGCCGGGCTGGACGGGATAGAGAAGGGCATGACTCCGCCGCCTCCGGTCAACGAAGATGTCTATCATTTTGACGAGGCCATGCTGAGGGAGCGCTCCATCGGCACCCTCCCCGGCACCCTGGCGGAGGCGCTGGACGAACTGGAGCGGGACGAGGTCATTCGGGAGGCACTGGGCCCTGCGATTGTGGAGACCATGTTGCGGGCCCGGCGGAAAGAATGGGAGGAGTACCGCATCCAGGTCACCCCGTGGGAGTTGGAGCGGTACCTGGAGACGGCCTGAACGTGACGGTGAGGCCCGCTGGGGCCTCCGCGATTACCTGCGGGCGGGCCAGCACCCAGGCCACATCGGCAGCGCGGACGGCGCAGATGTCCATGGCCGAATTGGGGAGCGGGGAATGTCCCGGTCCGCCGTGACCTCCTTAATTTAATTTGCAAATCGCTTATCGCTGATCGCCAATCGCTGATTGGTCAGGCCTTGTCGGCGCGCTGTCGGATGCGGGCAATGGCTTTTCGCGCCGCATCTGCCACAAATACGTCCTTATCCTCGCGCGCAACGCGTTCCAGTTCGGGCAAGGCGCGGGCATCGCCGAGTCTCCCCAATATATCCACCGCGAACCAACGTACTTGTGTTTCCGGAGCACGCAACTCGGCAATAAGCGGTTTAA
>JAPYWT010000259.1 GCA_028276215.1 Thermoflexus sp.
CAGTAGGCCAGGACGATGACCGGCTGGGGAAGCCCCAGGTCCAGCAGGCGGAAGTGGAGGTGTCCCCGGTCGCCCTGGGTGGGGGAGCGCCGATGGCGCAGCCGGTCCACAATCTGCCAGGCGACGTCGGCGATGGGGATGCCCATCACCAGCAGGACGGTGGCGACCCGCGCGCCGGCCATGATGCCCAGGCATCCCAGGGCATAGCCCAGGAAAAAAGCGCCGTTGCTGCCCATAAAGACACGGGCGGGGTGGAAGTTGTAGGGGAGAAATCCCAGTGTGGCGCCCAGCAGGGCCACGGGGAGAAGGGCCACGCTGGGCTGTCCCACCCGATGCATGTGCACCGCCAGGACCCCACACAGGATCGCCGCTACCCCCGCCGCCAGCCCGTCCAGGCCGTCCAGCCAGTTGACGGTGTTGATCATCCCCGCGATCCAGAAGAGGGTCAAAATCACCACCACCGGCATCGGGAAGACCACCACCCGGTTCGTCAGCGGGTTGTTGACCCGTTCAATGAAGATGAGGGTGGCGATGGCGATGCCCCCGGCAACCAGTTGGGCCAGCAGTTGGAGGCGGGGCGATAGGTCCCAGCGGTCGTCGGCCAGGCCCACCAGAAACATCCAGATACTCCCCAGGACCAGTCCCAGCAGCCGTCGGGGCTCCTTGGGGTCTGCGGTGGGGACCTGCAGCGCCAGCCCGACTGCCAGCGCCAGCAGGAACGGGAAGAATATGCCCATCCCGCCGGTTCGGGAGACCGTCCCCTGATGCCTCCGGCGTCCCCCTGGCGAGGACGTCATCCCCCACCGGTACCCCAGACGGGCCGTCAGGGGGGTGAGAATCAGGGCAGAAAGGACGGCAGTGGCGAAAACCAGCAGGTAGGGCATACGGATTGTAGATTGCAGATTGCAGATTGCGGATTGCAGATTGCAGATTGCGGATTGCAGATTCAGTCCAGCCCCGGAATCTCCAGGCGGACCACCTCGCCGTGAATGTTGACAATCACCCGGAAGCCCGTCATCCACAGCGCCAGACGGAAGTCCTCCGGGCTGGCTACCCCCGGCTCCAGCATCCGGTCCATATTCTCCAGACTCATCTCCAGTGCGGCGCGGGTGAAGGGGTCGTCTGCCCCCATCATCTGCATCGCCCCCTCCACCAAAACGTCCTTCATCGGCAGGAAGCGCTCCTTCAATTGTGCCAGCACCTGCCGGTCCACCTCTATGGAGTCCACGTGCCGCAGGAAGTCCCCGTCGGGGATGGCGTAGCAGGTGTCGGCACCCACCTGGGCCACCTGGACCGGCTGGCCTTCTTCGTTGTAGATGAGGCCGGCAAATAAAGGCTCTCGGGTCACCGTTCTCCTCCCCGAAAATCGTACAGGCCGTCCTGGAACGGGAAGGCCGTACCGCAATCGGTGCAGATGAGTCGGTCTCCCTCGTCCACCAGCAGGAGGGAGCCGCAGGCGGTGCAGCGGAAGAAACTGCCGGGCGGGGCCGGGGGCCGGTCCGCCGGCGCCGCCGCGCGCACAAAGACGCTGGGGGTCAGTTGCCAGAGCGCGCCCGTCGGCTGCAACAGTCGGTCCAGAAAGACCAGCAGGCCCGTCGGCACCGTCCGCTTGAGAAACCCGACGCGGAAGTGGGAGACCGTCCGGATACGGGTCACCCGCAGTCCACATTCCTCCAGATGACGGCGAATCCAGGCCGGGTGGAAATCGTAGTTCAACGGGACGAACTCCACCGGCTGCGGGTCAAAGGGAGACCAGGACTGGCGCCGCAGGACGTAGCGGAAAATGGCCTTGAGATGCCGTTTGCTGGCGAACTCCAGGACGAAGACGCCGCCCGGGGCCAGGATGCCGGAGATGTTGCGCAGGACGGCGGGGGCGTCGGCGGCGTGGTGGAGGGTGCGCACCATCACCACGGCGTCAAAGAGGCCCGGGGCGAAGGGGAGGCGGTAGAAGTCGCCCAGGACGTAGGTGTAGCGGGGACGGCCTCCCGGGCCGGCCTCGCCCAGCCGCTCCCGCGCATCCTGGAGTTGGGAGCGGGCGTAATCCAGGAGCACCACCCGCTCGTACCCGCCGTACAGGTCGGCCAGACGGCCGAATCCGGCGCCGATTTCCACCAGAAGGCGACCCGTGGGGGGCAGGAGCGCCCGCAGCGCGGCCCGCTCGGCCCCGTCCTCGTACGCCCGCTCCGGCACCCAGAACTCGGTCCGGTAGCGGGAACCCTCGTAGTCGCAAATCGGGGGGACGGTCATCGGCCCTTCGGTTTCTTCCCCTTCAGCGGACGGAGCGTGACGTGGAGATACGCGAAATCCCCCTGCGGCGGGATCAGGTCGGTCACCTCCACCACCTCAAATCGGTCCTGCCCCAGCACCACCACTTCGCCCAGACGGGGAGGAGTATCCCGGCTCACGATGGCTCCGGGATGGCGTCCGCCCAGCACAACGTAACTGACTTTGTAAATCATCGCGGCCTCCCCTTACCATCCTGCCACCACCCGCAGGTTGCGGTGGCGCAGTTTGAAAGAAAGGTCGCGGGCGATGTTGCGCATGACGGTGTAGCCGATGGTGTGGCTCTGGTCGCAGAGGGCGTAGAACGCGTCTCGCGGGAGGATGAAGACGGTCGTCCCGTCGGTCACTGCGCGGACGGTGGCTGAGCGGCTTCCCCGGTCCACCAGCCCCATCTCGCCGAAAATCTGTCCTTCCCCCAGGCGGACCACCGGCGTCGCCTCCGGCGGACCGGGGATGTCCGGGACGGTACCGTGCGGGACGACAACTTCCACCATGCCTTTCTGGATGATGTAGAGTTCGTCCGAAGGGTCCCCCTCACGGATAATGACCTCGTCGGCGTTGTAGGTCGCCCAACGGCCGATGGCGATGAGCCGCCGGATGTCCTCCTCCGCCAGTCCGCAGAAGAGGTCACTGCGCTTCAGCAGTTCGGTCAATTCTTCCATCACAATCCTCCTGGTCAACCTGCCAACCTGTGATGGCCACTGGCTCGTGCCTGAAGGGAAACAGTGTCTGTTCGCTGCCTGATTTTCCGGGCAAATAGAACTATCCTGTCAATCCGGGCGCTCATATGGTACGGCAGAACGGGGAGATTGTCAAGAAAGCCCGGTGTGGTACAATTCCACATCAGGAGGTTTCACATGCTACAGCGAGCACAGGATATTTACGAGCAACTGGTTGCCTGGCGGCGGGAGATTCATGCCCATCCGGAACTTGGCTTTCGGGAGACGCACACTGCGGCCCGGGTAGCGGAAGTGTTGACCGGACTGGGCTATCGCGTCCGAACTGGGGTGGGGCGGACGGGCGTGGTGGCGGAGCGGGGAGAGGGGCATCCCATTATTGCTATCCGCGCCGATATGGATGCCCTTCCGATCCAGGAGGCCAATGACGTTCCCTATGCCTCCCAGGTCCCGGGCGTCATGCATGCCTGCGGGCACGATGCCCACACGGCGATTGCTCTGGGGGTGGCGAAATTGCTGGCCGACGAGTCGTTCCCCGGGACTGTCCGCCTGTTCTTTCAGCCAGCGGAGGAGGTGGCGGACGAGGAGGGGCTCAGCGGCGCGCCGCGCATGATTCAGGACGGCGCAATGGAAGGGGTGGATGCCGTCCTGGCTCTTCACGTGGACCCGTCTGTGAGAGTGGGGGACATTGTCCTGGAGACCGGGCCGTCATCGGCGGGAGTGGACACGTTCTACGCCACCATCCTCGGGAGCGGAGGGCATGGGGCCTCTCCCCACAAGGCGGTGGACCCCATTTATATTGCCGCTCATGTGATCCTGGCCCTGCATGGCATTGTCTCCCGGCGGCTGGACCCGATGGCGCCGGCTGTCGTCAGCATCGGCTCCGTTCACGGAGGCCAGGCCGATAACGTTATCCCGGACCGGGTGGAATTGACGGGGACCATCCGGTACATGAAGCCGGAGGTCCAGCGGCAAATCCATGCCGAGATAGAGCGGGCGTTGCAGATAGCCCGTGTGTTGGGCGGGGATTACGAACTCCGCCTGGAAATTGGTTACCCGCCGATGATGAACGATGCCCGCATTGTGGACCTCTTGCGGGAGGTTGCGGTGGACCTGCTCGGGGAGGAGCACATCCAGCCGCCCCATCCAGGGATGGGAGCGGAGGATTTCGGGTACTTTTCGGCGCTGGCTCCGGGCGCCATGCTGGGCCTGGGGTGCAAGATAGAGGGGGATGAGCGGGTGGCTCACAGCCCGCGCTTTGATATAGATGAGCGCTGTCTCCCGGTGGGGGCGGCGATTCTGGCGGAGGCGGCCTTGCGTCTGCTCCGGGAGGAGAAATAAGCATCGGGGACCATTCCCGCAGGTGTGTCCCGGTTTTGTCGGGCTGGGCCGCTGGCCTTTTCGCCTGGCCGTAAACGGCCAGGCTCAGGCTAAGGATGAGGCGCTAAAGCGCCCCTCTCCACCTGGGCAACCCGTGTTCCGTTTGTAGGACAACTGCTTGCAGTTGTCTTACAACTGCTAAAGCGTCGGGCTGATGTTGCAAAGCCCCTTCGGGGCTCAAAACAGCCCGCAGGCCTCGGCCCCGAGGGCCTTCGGCCCGAG
>JAPYWT010000260.1 GCA_028276215.1 Thermoflexus sp.
GGGTTGGGGGGTGGGGGTGAGGGCCGCCATCATCGGCCGCGACCCCCGCATCTCCGGGATGATGTTGGAGGCCGCCCTCACGGCGGGCCTCCTCTCCCAGGGCCTGGACGTCCTCCAGGCGGGAGTCATCCCCACCCCTGCGGTCGCCTACCTGACCCGCCACCTGGGGGCCAGCCTGGGCGTGGTCATCTCCGCCTCCCACAACCCGGTGGAGGATAACGGCATCAAGTTCTTCGGCCCCGACGGCTACAAACTGGACGACGCGCTGGAGGACCGGATTCAGTCGCTGGTCCTGGACCCGGCGCGGGCCTTCATCCCCCGGGATACTCGCCAACTGGGGCGGTCCCGCCCGGCTCCCGAACTGGCAGAGGCCTACGTGGACTATCTGGTGCGCTCCTGGCGGGGGAAGCGGGACCTCTCCGGGATTCGGGTTGTCCTGGAGTGTGCCAACGGGGCTACTTCTTTTGTCGCGCCGGAGGTCTTCCGACGGCTGGGGGCCCGGGTGGACGTCCTCAACGGCAACCCCGACGGCCTCAACATCAACGAGAGTTACGAATACATAGAGCCCCGCACCCTGGCGGCCCGCGTCGTCTCCACAGGCGCCCATCTGGGCGTCGCCTTTGACGGCGACGGCGACCGGGTCGTCCTGGTGGACGAGCGGGGCGACATCGTGGACGGCGACGGCATCCTGGCCATTCTGGCCCGCCACTTCCGCACCCAGGGCCTGCTCTCCGTCCCCGCCATCGTGGCGACGCCGATGAGCAACTTCGGCCTGCACGAGTTCCTGAAACCGCTGGGGATTGAGGTCGTGGAAGCGAAGGTGGGGGATAAATTCGTCCTGGAACGGATGCGGGCGCTGGGAAGTGTGCTGGGTGGGGAGCAATCGGGCCACATCCTGATTCTGGATCGCGGCCAGACCACCGGCGACGGCATCTACACCGCGCTGGTCGTCGCCGCACTGATGGTGGATGAGGCCGACGGCCGTCTATCCCGCCTGACCGCCGGGATTCCCCGCTACCCCCAGGCGATGGTCAGCCTGGACGCGCCCCGAATTTCCATCCCGCTGGCGGAGGTGCCGGAAATCCGGGCCGTCCTGGATCACCTGCGGGCCCGGGCGGGGGATGGCGCGGAGGTCCTCCTGCGCTATTCGGGCACTGAGGACAAACTCCGCCTCTCCGTCCGCACCCGCACCGATGGCGACGGGGCGGCTCTGGCGGAGGAGACCCATCGCGCGCTGGAGCAGATTGTCGCCGAGGTGAGACGCCTGGCGAGTAGAGGGTGAGGAGTCCTATGGCCCTGGACCTGACCCGTTTGGCCCGCGCGGCGGAGGAGATGGGGCAGGCGCTGGCCCGGCAGGAGCGGGAGTTCGGCAACCGGGTCGCAGAGGCGCGCCGCTGGCTGGAGGCGTTCGCCGAAACGGGCCCGGCCCTCCAGGAGGCCGCCGCGGACGTCGGGGCGGCCATCCCCACATCCGAACCCCTGAACACCGTGGTGGCCTGTCCGCCCGCTCCCCAGCGCTTCACCGTCATCGGCGCCGACGGGAGCGCCATCGGGCCGGACCGCCACAGCGCGGCTCTGTACTACCTCATCAACATCGGCAGCCTGGTCTTCCGGCACGGCAGCGGCGAGGCGCCGGAGGCCCGCAGCATCCCGACCCTGGCCTTCCGGGACGAGGACCTCTACGAGGGAGACCTGCTGGTTTCCGGCAACCTGCTGGACGTGCGGCGGGACTGCGCGGAGATTGCCCATCTGGCCGACCGGGTGGAGGCGGAACCGCCCGGCCCGACGCTGGCGCTGGTGGACGGTACCCTCATTCTGTGGGTGCTGGAGGACCTGCCCGCGGCAGGGCGAAAGGAGAAAATCGCCTTCTACCTCCGCCAGATGGAGCGCATCCGCGAAAAAGGGGCCGCACTGGCCGCGTTCATCAGCCGGCCGCGCCACACCGAAGTGGGGAAACTCCTGCACCTGGCCCAGACCGGCGGCGACCCGGCGCGGGCCCGGGAGGAGAAAAACCCCCTGGCGCGCATCCCCGACCGGACCATCTTCGCTTCCCTGCCAGCCGGTGCCCGGTCGGCCCTCTTTACTTCGCCGAACGGGATCAACCGGAATTACTACCAGCCAGCCGGGCATGAGGTGCAATTTTTCTACCTGAACGTTGCCGCTGAAGGCAAAGCGCCGGTTATCGCCAGAGTGGAAGTCCCGCGCTGGGTGGCGGAGAACCCGGACGCGCTGAGGCTGACCCACGCCGGAATTGTTGTCCAGTGCCGCATCCTGGGCGGTTTTCCCTACGTCCTGGCCCGCGCCGACGAACTGGCCTACATCAGCGGGCCGGAACGGGAGCAACTGGAGGAGATGGTGGGAAATGCGCTGATGAGCGCGGGCATCGTCCCGGCGCCTTCGCCCAAAGCGTACTACAAGGGGTTGACCCGGAAGTGGAGAGAGGTCTGATCGGGCAGAAGTGGCTACTCTGGGGACGGCTGACCGTTCTGGCACTGGTACTGGTGACCGTCAGCACGTTCCTGCTCTCCTTCCCCGTGCTCCCTTCCGGCCGTGTGGTCCTGGAGGTGGGGGACGTGGCCCCCCGGGACATCCGTTCGCCGCGCCGCATCACCTATGAGAGCACCATCCGGACTGCCGAACAGCAACAGCAGGCGGAGGCCGCCGTCCCCCCGGTCTATACGGCGCCGGACCCCAACCTGGCCCGTCAGCAACTGGAGCGGGCGCGCCAGGTGCTGGACTATCTGAGCGCCGTCCGCGCCGACCCCTACGCCACTCCCGCTCAGCGCCGGGCCTGGATTGTGGCCGTGCCTGAATTGAAGGACCTGCCGCCGGAAATTGCCGACCTGCTCCCCACTCTCTCCGACGAATCCTGGAATCGGGTGCAACTGGAGGTTCTCAACGTTGTTGCGGAGACGATGCGCCAGGGAGTGCGGGAGGACAGCATAGACCAGGCGCGGCGGCAGGCGGCCTCCCTGGTCAGCCTGGACCTCTCCAGCGATGAGGCGTCCGTCACCACCGCGCTGGCCCAGCGGCTGATTGCCCCCAATTCCTTCTACGACGAGGAGGCGACCCGGCGGGCCCGTCAGGCCGCGCGGGAATCTGTAGCCCCTGTCGTCCGGACTCTGGAGGCCAACGAGATCATCATCCGGGAAGGACAACGGGTCAGCGCGCTGGACCTGGAGGCGCTGCAGGAACTGGGTCTCCAGCAACCCCGCACTCGCTGGACGGAGGTCGCTGCCAACGGCATTCTATCCGTACTGGGCGTCCTGCTGATGGGGGTCGTCCTGGCCCGCTTCCAGCCGGACGTGTTGCAGGAGGGGCGGAAATCGCTCCTGCTGACGCTGCTGCTGGCCCTGTTTCTGGTCCTGGTCCGGCTGATGGTTCCCGACCGGAGCGTGCTGCGGTACCTGTTCCCGGCCCCGGCGCTGGCGATGCTGGCGACCGCGACACTGGGCGCTCCCGTGGGCCTGGTCGCCAGCCTGCTGGTGGGAGCCGCGACGGGCCTGATCGGCGACCACTCCCTGGAACTGGCGACGTACGCGACGGTGGGCGGCATCGTGGCCACTTTCGCCGTCCGCCAAACGGACCGCCCGGCGGTCCTGTTCCGCGCCGGCCTCATCGCCGCCGCCGCGACGGTGGGAGTGCTGGCGGCCTTCGCTCTCTTCGCGGTCCACCCGGACCCGCTCTCCTTTGGTCTGGCCCTGGCCGGGGCCGTAACCAACGGGGTAATCTCCGCCAGCCTGGCCCTGGCCGGACTGTTTCTCCTGGGCCCTCTCTTTGACCTGCCCACCACCTTCCGGCTCCTGGAGTTGAGCCGCCCGGACCACCCGCTCCTGCAGCGGCTGCTGCGGGAAGCACCGGGGACGTACCACCACTCGCTGATGGTCGCCAGCATGGCCGAGCAGGCCGCCGAACGGATCGGCCTCAACCCTCTGCTGGTCCGGGTGGGGGCGTACTACCACGACGTCGGCAAAATCGCCCGTCCGTACTTCTTTGCGGAGAACCAGTTAGAGGGCACCAATCCCCACGACCAGTTGGACCCCCACACCAGCGCGCAGGTTATCATCGGGCACGTCCAGGATGGGCTGGAACTGGCCCGCCGCTACCGACTCCCGCGCTGGATTCGGGCCTTCATCGCCGAACATCACGGGACCAGCCGCGCGGGATTCCAGTATGAGCGGGCGGTGGAGCAGGCCGGCGACCCGGCGTGGGTCAACGAAGCGGACTTCCGCCATCGGGGTCCCCGGCCCCGGAGCCGGGAGACGGCGCTGGTGATGCTGGCGGACCGGTGTGAGGCCGCCGTCCGCGCCCGTCGCCCGGCCACACCGGAGGACCTGGCACAGGTCGTAGGGGAGATGTTCAGGGAAGTGTTGGAGACGGGGCAATTGGATGACTGTCCGATCACCTTGAGGGAACTGAACGAGGTGCAACAGTCCTTCGTCTACACGCTGAAGGGGGTCTTCCACCCCCGTCTGCCGTATCCGACACCTGCTGCCAGAGGCTAAAATTCCCGCCGGGGAGTTACCGCTGGCGTCTCCTC
>JAPYWT010000261.1 GCA_028276215.1 Thermoflexus sp.
TTGGTCGCCCGCAGCGCGCCGATAAGGAGACCCGCCAGGAGCAGAGAGAGCCCGGTCGGGCGGCCCCGCCGCAGCCCCAGCGCCCACTCCACCATCACCACCAGCGTGCAGAGGGTGTACGGCAGGGCCAGCAGGTGAGCGTGCAGGTCGGCGTAGAGGAAGGTGAAGGCCGGAAATTCCGTGATGGGCCCGACCCCGCTGGCATCCGGCGGGATCATCCGGGTGGGATTCCAGTAGGGGGTTTCGGGACGGAAGGGCAGAGGGGTGCCGCCCAGGATCATCCCGAACCCCCGCAGGGCCTGCACCAGCGCTTCCATGCCGGGGATGGTGCTCCGGAAGGGGGGCTCACCGGCCACCAGACGGAACCCGTCAAAGAGGAGTTTCGCTTCCCCCAGGTTGCCCAGGACCAGGAGGAAGAAAACGGCAAGGAAACCCGCGATGTATGGTCGCCACTCCGCTGCGCTGCGTGGCTGACTACCAGCACCCGGACGCCACTCCGCTTCGCTTTGTGGCTGACTGCGAGCGACCAGGTTGAAGGCCACGGAGAAGGCCGCGCCCCCCGTCAGGGCGTAGAAGAGGGCCAGCGCCAGGTTGTAGGCGATGGAGGGCATAATGCCCGTCAGTTTCGCCAGCGTCCCCACCAGGACGAAGCCGAAGTAGTAGTAGTTGATGTAGCCACCGGCGAACCAGGGGTTGTAGGGCGGGAACCAGGTGGATTTGATGACCGCGTTCAGGTAGGCGAAGTCCATCG
This sequence comes from Thermoflexus sp., assembly GCA_028276215.1. Lineage (GTDB taxonomy): Bacteria > Chloroflexota > Anaerolineae > B4-G1 > DUEL01 > SpSt-77. Next base: position 752 of record JAPYWT010000261.1, read on the forward strand.
GCTTCTCGCCCCCGACGACCGGATGCCAGAGGTCGGGGTTCTGGGCCCGCACCCAGGCCCAGAAGGCGTAGAGGGCCAGAAACAGGCCCTCGTAGACCAGAAGAAGCGGCCGGGCCCCGTTCAGGGATTGTCGGAACTCACCCCAGCGCCGCCAGAGGGAGAGTCCCCCGGCTGCCGCCAGCAGCAGGACGGCCAGGGCGACCGTGCCGCGCGTGTTGGGCAGAACGCGCAGACTGGCCGACAGCCAGGTCAGGTAGGAGACGGTCAGCAGGCCCACCGCGCGGGCGATGCCGTAGCCCCGGTCGGGCAGGCGCGGGAGGGCCCGCCAGAGCAGGGGGAAGGCCAGCCACCCCAGCCCCCCCGCCGCCAGGTACCAGACGACCGCTGCCAGGAACGATGACCGGTTCAGGGGACTCTCCCGCCGAAACATCGCCGACCAGGTCCCGCCCGACTGCTGGTCGGCCCAGGTCCGGGCATCCAGCAGGGGCCGGCGCCCGGCCTGGGGGCCTTCCCCCGAGGGGAGGAAGGGGAGAATCCGCCGCCAGGTGCGCAGCGTCTCCTGTTTGGGCGTCACCCAAAGGACGTTGTCCAGGAGTGAGGCTGGCAGGAGCGCCTCGGCCCGCGCCCGGGAGTACGCGGCGGTCTTGCGGAAGATGAGGACGCGGGGGTGGTCGTAGACGCTGAAGGCCTCCTCCGCCGGGGGCAACGGCACCGATACCGGCGCCGCGCGGTACTGGTACGGGGCCTCCGGCACGGGGAACGGCTCCTCCGTATCCGGGAACTGGAAGGGGCCAATGGCCGGGTAGGAGGTGAAGTCGGCCACCAGTTCAAAGCCCAGTTGGCCGCTGAAGAGCGCACGGTAATAGGCAATGGTCAGCGGATAACGGGTAGGCAGCCGGACGATGGACGCGTAGAGACGGTTGGAGCCGATGATGATGTAGTCCGCCTCGTCCAGCCAGTTCAGCAGGTCCTCCCGCTTCTGGGGCGTGTCGTCGTGGTAGAGTTGGAGGGTGCCGTCGGAACTGGTGGAGAGGCCCCGGTACATCCCGCCGAAGGGGTCTCTGCCGTCCACCCGCAGCGGAGGCGCCCAGTCCCAGTGCTCCGTCGCCAGGACGGAACCGGTAGGGACGTTCTGGAAAATCCAGCGGGAGGCCGCGATGCGGGTGTGGGGCCGCCGGTAGACGGAGGTGAAGGCCAGGGCCCAGAGAAAGGTCGCAAGGAGCAGGGAGCAGGTCGCAAGATACAGGGTCGCAGGTCGCAGGGCGCAGGGAGCAGGTAGGGGCGAGGCATGCCTCGCCCGTACTTGCAGGTCGCAGGGAGCAGGGCGCAGAGAATGGGAGGGGGCCTTGCTTTGCACCTTATGACGAACCCACAGTTGGAGCAGGAGCCAGGCGGCCAGGAGGATGAGGGCCGGATAGACCGGCAGGAGGTAGCGGACGGACTTGACCCACTGGGTGCCCTGGTAGAGGAAGTAGCCGGTGGCCCAGAGCCAGGGGAGGAGAAGGGGGTCACCGGCCAGCGTGGCCAGCCCCTCCCGCCGCCAGCGGCGGCCCAGGCGGACGGCCGCAACGCCCCAGCCCGCCCACGCGGTCAGCCCCAGGGGAAGGCCCAGCCCCCAGAAGACCATGTTGACCCAGGGGAACACCAGCGGCAGCCGGTTGGTCCACTGATGGCCCGGGTACGTATCCACCGCGCCGGACATCAGGCCGCGCACTTCGGCCATGTTTTGGAGCCACTGAGGGTTGAGGCGCAGGCCGAAGAGACCGGGGCCCAGAAAGGCGTAGGGCTGGGCCAGCCGGAAGGCCAGGAAGGCGCCCAGGAGGGCAAGGAAGCCGAGGAGCAAGAGGCGCAGGGCGGCACGGCGCAGGTCGCAGGTCGCAGGCCGCAGGTCGCAGGTCGCAGGGCGCAGGGCGCAGGGCGCAGGGCGCAGGGCGCGGAGGAGGGCTGCCAGGCCCACCAGCAGGCCCAGGGGCCAGACGCTGATTTTGCAGGCCACCCCCAGCCCGGTGGTCAGGCCGGCCAGAAAGGCATAGATGTAGGGGAGGGCAGGGGCATCAGGGGCAGGGGCAAGCCCTGCCCCTACGGGTTGCCCCCCCGAGGGTTGCCCCGCGAGACAGAGGGCCAGGTAGATGGTGACGGCCACGAAGAAGTTGGCGTAGGCGTCCACCGTGTAGAAGTGGGATTGCTGGATGGGCAGGACCGCCAGCGCGTAGAGGGCCGCGGCCAGCAATCCCAGAGAGGGGCCAGATATGCCCTTCCCGTACCCGGCGCCGAGCCGCCGCCCGGCCAGGAAGACGAAGAGGATGCTCCCCGTATCCAGCAGCGCGGCCAGCAGCCGCCCCAGATGGCGGGCGCCGGACCCGCTGAAACTCCCCGGCCAGCAGGCCGACGGGGTCCCCAGCAGGAGCGGGGCCAGCAGCCGGGCCGGAAGGGAGACCGCCTCGCCGTTCCGGCATCCCTGATCCAGCGCCTCCCCCACCGCGCGGGTGAGGAAGAGAGGCAACGTGCCGTACACGAAGAACCCGTAGCCGCGGTTGTAGGGGTTCAGCGGGGAGCGGGCCGTATCCAGGTAGAGGGACAGCGAATCGGGCCAACTGACCGCCGCCGTCACCTGGCGGAGGAACTCCTCGTCGGGATGAATGGGCTGCCCCTCGCCCCACCCCAGTCCGACGACGCGAAAGGAAAGGCCGATCAGAAGAATGGCCAGCAGGATGAGGAAAGTTTCCCAACCGGATTGCTTTCGCTCCATAAGTCCTATGGTCCGGGTCTGGCTGTGATCACAACCCAGTAGTATCGGTAAGGACTGCCGGGATCGTATGTGTAGCCGATGCCGTACTCTATCTGTTCAGCGAAGAAGGGATGAAGGCCCAGTAAATGGGTCCGGTGTCCCTCGGAACTCATCCAGCCATTCCAGACGGCCGCCGCGGTGGAGTAGCCCGCTGCGATGGACTCAATGTTGTTGGCATCAGGAGCCTGATCGTAATACGAGGGGAGCACGTAGCCCGCCTGACGCACCAGATAGTTGGGGCCGTATCCGTCTGGGTTGACATGGCTGAAATAGCGCCGCCGGGCCATGTCTTCCGCCCGTTCCCGCGCCACGCGAGCCAGGATCGGATGACAGGTCAGAGAGGGGCGCCGCTGATCGGGATGCTCTCTCATATAGCGGGCGATTTCCGCCTCTTCAGGGCTGAGAGCGCAGGCCGGGGATTTCAGGACCAAAGGGAGATACGCCTGAGGAGTCAGAGCAGGAGAGCCAGTTTGGGCCTGGATTCCGAAGGCAGAGCTGAGGGCCAAAATGGCCAGAAGGGCCAGGATAACCCCGATGCTCTCCCGGATTGGTCTATACCATGATCTCTGGATGCACCTCTTGTTCTTCATAACGCATCAGATTCAGTGGTGAATTTCGTAGAAAATAAAGAGAAGTCGTCCGTCCGCATCCGAATAGACGGGAGTCTCTTCCCCCTGGGGGAACGCGGCCCGCAGGGCGTCCAAATCCCCCATTTTTTCCGCCAGGACGACGAAGAGCGCGCCGCGCGAGACGTCCACTTCCGGCAGTTCCTCCACCGAGAAGTCCCGGCCCGTCACATCCCGCAATCGGAAGGCGATGGCGCCGAAGTCCCAGTACATGACCGGCGGGCCGTCAAAATAGACGGGCGGAACGGATTCCCGCCGTTCCAGTTCGTCACAGAGCACATCCGCCACCTCCGCGGTGGGGTTGCCGTAGACGCGGCGGGGCGTGTAGACCCGGAAGTAGAAAAACAGGTTGATGAGGGC
>JAPYWT010000262.1 GCA_028276215.1 Thermoflexus sp.
GTCCAGTTCCAGGGCGCGGGAGAAGGCCGTCCGGGCGCACTCCCAATCCCCCGCCTGCTGGCAGGCCAGCCCCTGGTCGTAGAGGGCGGCGGGGCCGGGCGTCGCCGTCGGCGGAGGCAGGGTGGGGGGTGGAGAGACGGCAGTGGGGGACGGCCCCGCCGTACACCCGACCAGTGCCAGGAGCAGGGCTCCCAAAATCAGGGAGAGGTGACGGTCACCTTCAGAGGTGACCGTCACCTTACTGGCGACCGTCACCCGATCACTCCCAGTTCCTTCCCGACCTTCGCGAACTTCTCCAGGCCGTAGTCCAGGTCGTCCCGGCTGAGCATGGCGGAGACCATCACCCGAATGCGGGCCTGGCCCTTGGGAACGGTGGGGTAGCCGATGGCCATCGCGAAGACACCCTCCTCAAAGAGGCGGCGGCTGAACTGCTGGGCCAGCGGTGCCTCCCCCAGCATGACCGGCGTGATGGGGGTGACGCTGCGGCCCACGTCAAAGCCCAGCCGCTTCATCTCCCCCTTGAAGTAGCGGGTGTTCTCCCAGAGACGGTCCACCAGTTCGGTGGATTCGGAGAGGACCTCCACTGCCGCCATGCACGCGGCGGTGTCGGTGGCGGTGACGGCGTTGGAGAACAGGAAGGGGCGGGCCCGCTGGCGCAGGTAGTCTATGACCACCTTCTTGCCGGAGATAATCCCGCCGACGACGCCGAAGGCTTTGGAGAACGTGCCGATTTCAATGTCAAACTTCCCGTGCAGGCCGAAGTGGTCCACGATGCCCCGGCCGCCGTGGCCCAGGACGCCCTCCCCGTGCGCATCGTCCACCATCGTGATGAGACCGTACCGCTCGGCGACCTCGTAGATTTTGTCCAGCGGCGCCACGTCGCCGTCCATAGAGAAGACGCCGTCGGTGATGACCATGCCGCGCCGGAAGTTGGGGAGGTTCTCCTTGATTTTGGCCTCCAGGTCATCGGGGTCGCAGTGCTCGTAGACGATGATTTTGGCCCCGCTGAGGCGGCACCCGTCAATAATGGAGGCGTGGTTCAGCCGGTCGGAGAAGATGACGTCTTCCCGGCCCACCAGGGGCGGGATGGCGGCCTGGTTGGCGCAGAAGCCGGACTGGACGTAGAGGGCGTCCTCCACGTGCTTGAACTCGGCGACCTTCCGCTCCAGTTCCACGTGGATGGAGAGGGTGCCCGCGATGGAGCGGACCGCCGTCGGCCCGACGCCCCAGTGGTCCAGCGCCTGGTGGGCGGCCTGCACCAGCCGGGGATGCGTCGCCAGGCCCAGGTAGTTGTTGGTGCAGAGATTGAGGACCTTTTTGCCGTCCACAATCATCCAGGGACCGGGGGCCGAACCGATGGTGCGCAGGTGGATGAAGAGGCCGGCCTCTTGCAGCGCGGCCATTTCCTCGCGGATGAAGTCAAATTTGTCTGCCATAGGTCTTGCTCCTTTTGGTGTGGAAATTGAGCCGATAGCCGTCAGGGTTAGGGGGTAGAAAAATACGCTGACCCCCTGACAACTTCCCAGGGCGGAGGTCATTATACAGAGGGGAGAAGATTCTGTCAATCAGGCGCAACCGGGCCGGGATTCTAACGCAAATCTAATATATGTCCATCGTTTTTCTAACGCGGCCGGGTTATCATCCACGAATACAACGAATGACACGAATGTTCCACGAATCACGAATTACGTATTACGTATCACGAATCACGGAGGTATGGGTATGGACCTGAATCGGTACACAGAAAAAGCACAGGAAGCGATTTTTACCGCTCAGCGGTTGACGGGCGAGTACAATCACGGCCAGATTGAGCCGGAGCATTTGCTGCTGGCCCTGGTGCGCCAGTCCGACGGGGTGGTGCCCCAGGTGCTGGCGAAGATGAACATTCCGCCGGAGACGGTGGCGCTGGCCACGGAGCGCGCGCTGCGGGAGAAGCCCAAAGTCTACGGCGCGACGCAGGTGGGGCTCTCCCGTGACCTCTCCCGCGCGCTGGAGGAGGCGGAAAAGATTGCCGCCCGGATGCGGGACGAGTTCATCAGCACGGAGCACCTCCTGCTGGCCCTGTTGGGGCCACATGGCGCGGGCGCCGCGCGCATCCTCTCCGCCCACGGCGTCACCGAGGACGCCATCCTGCGGGCCCTGACCGCCATCCGCGGCAGCCAGCGGGTCACGTCCCAGAACCCGGAGGCCACCTACCAGGCCCTGGAGAAGTACGGCCGGGACCTGACCGCGCTGGCCCGCCAGGGGAAACTGGACCCGGTCATCGGGCGGGATGAGGAAATCCGGCGCGTGATGCAGATTCTCAACCGCCGCACCAAGAACAACCCGGTCCTGGTCGGCGACGCGGGCGTCGGCAAGACGGCCATCGTGGAGGGACTGGCCCAGCGCATCGTCCGGGGCGACGTCCCGGAGGGGCTGAAGAATAAGCGCATCGTCGCGCTGGACCTGGGCGCGCTGGTCGCCGGGGCCAAGTACCGGGGCGAGTTTGAGGAGCGCCTGAAGGCCGTCCTCAAAGAGGTCACCGACGCCGAGGGGGAAATCATCCTGTTCATTGACGAGATTCATCAGGTCGTCGGCGCGGGGCGGGCCGAGGGCGCGCCAATGGACGCGGCCAACATCCTCAAACCGATGCTGGCCCGGGGCGAACTCCACTGCATCGGTGCGACGACGCTGGACGAATATCGCAAGTACATTGAGAAGGACGCCGCGCTGGAACGGCGCTTCCAGCCCGTCTACGTGGACGAGCCGTCGGTGGAAGATACCATCAGCATCCTGCGCGGGCTGAAGGAGCGGTACGAGGTCCACCACGGCGTCCGCATCCAGGACGCCGCGTGCATCGCGGCCGCCGTCCTCAGCCACCGGTACATCCCGGACCGGCACCTGCCCGACAAGGCGATTGACCTGATAGACGAGGCCGCGTCCCGCCTGCGGATGGAGATAGACTCCAAGCCGGCCGAACTGGACGAGGTGGACCGGCGCATCATGCAACTGGAGATTGAGCGGGAGGCGCTGAAGAAGGAGACGGACGAGGCCAGCCGGGAGCGGCTGCAGAAACTGGAGAAGGAACTGGCCGACCTGCGGGAGGAGAGCCAGGCCCTGCGGGCCCGGTGGGAACGGGAGAAGGCCGCCATCCAGGCCCTGCGGGAGACGAAGGAGCGAATTGAGCAGGTCCGCCACCAGATTGAGGAGGCCCAGCGGGCTCTGGACTACGCCCGCGCGTCCGAACTCCAGTACGGCGTGCTGATGGAACTGGAGCGCCAGCGGCGGGAGCAGGAGGAGCGGTTGAAGCAACTCCAGTCCGACCGCCCGCTGCTCAAGGAGGAGGTCGGGCCGGAGGACGTCGCCAAAGTGGTGGCGGAGTGGACCGGCATCCCGGTGACCAAACTGATGGAGGGGGAACTGGAGAAACTGTTGCGGATGGAGGAGGCGCTCCACCGGCGCGTCGTCGGGCAGGACGAGGCCGTACGGGCCGTCGCCAACGCCGTCCGGCGCGCCCGCGCGGGGCTCCAGGACCCCAACCGGCCCATCGGCTCCTTCATCTTCCTGGGGCCGACGGGCGTGGGCAAGACCGAACTGGCCCGCGCCCTGGCGGAGTTCCTCTTTGACACCGAGGAGGCGATGGTCCGGATTGACATGAGCGAGTACCAGGAACGGCACACCGTCTCCCGACTCATCGGCGCGCCGCCGGGCTATGTGGGCTACGAGGAGGGCGGCCAACTCACCGAGGCGGTCCGCCGTCGGCCCTACAGCGTCGTCCTCTTTGACGAGATAGAGAAGGCCCACCCGGAGGTCTTCAACACCCTGCTCCAACTGCTGGATGAGGGCCGCCTGACCGACGGGCACGGTCGGACGGTGGATTTCCGCAACACGATTGTCATCATGACCAGCAACATCGGCAGCCGCTGGATCAAGGAACTGGGCGTGGAGGCGGCACGGGAGCGGGTGATGGAGGAACTGGACCGGACCTTCCGTCCGGAGTTCCTGAACCGGATTGACGAAATCATCCTCTTCCACAGCCTGACGCGCGAGGACCTGAAGCGGATTGTGGACATCCAGATGGAGCGGCTGCGGGGCCTGCTGGCCCAGCGGCAAATCGGGCTGGAGTGGACGGACGCGCTGCGGGAGCATCTGGCCGAAGTGGGTTACGACCCGGTCTTCGGTGCGCGGCCGCTGAAGCGGGTCATCCAGCGGGAGGTGCAGGACCCGCTGGCGCTGGCCATCCTGCGCGGCGAGTTCCGCGAGGGGGACACCGTGCGGGTGGACGTCCGGGATGGCCGGGTGGTGTTTGGGAAATAAACGCTCTGCCTCACCCTTCCCCCCGGCCCCCTTCCCTCTCCTGGCCTTCGGCCAGGAGAGGGAAGGGGGAGATCATGGGGGTTTGGGGGGGGGGGGGGGGGGGGGCGCGCCCCCCGCTTCAGGAGGTCCAAAAAGGCGTGGAAGCCTTCCCGCCTGGGGAAGCCCAGGGGGAGCCGGTCCTTCCTGGCCTTCAGGGGGTAGAGGAGGTTCTTGGGGAAGGGGAGG
>JAPYWT010000263.1 GCA_028276215.1 Thermoflexus sp.
GTCGCAAGTCGCAGGGCGCAGGTCGCAGGGTCGCAGATTGCAGGATGCGGGATGCATCGATTACTCCGCGGGATTTGGGATGATACGGCCGCCCGGGCCGGGGCGGCAGGGGATGACGTCCTGGACCCCGGGCAGGGCCCGCAGGTCGGCCTGAAGGCTCTCGCGGTACGGCGGGAGCGTCAGGACGTGGACGTTGGGCCCGGCGTCTATGGTGAAGTAGGCCGGGATGCCCGCCCGCCGCCGGGCCTGAACCCGGTGCATGACGGCGACGGTCTCCGGGAGCCAGTAGATAAGGGACGGACGGGAGGTCATCATCACCGCGTGCATCAGCAGCGCGTCCTCTTCGGCGGCCTGGCCCAGCGCGGCGAAGTCCCGGCGGGCCAGTGCGTCCAGCAGTTGCCGGTTCAGTTCGGCCACGCGGGCCACCCGGGCCTGGTGGAGGGCACTGGTCGGCGCCAGGTGGTGCCCCTCGCTGGAGGGGACCGCCTTCTCGGCCCGGGAGACGATGACAATGAGGTCCCAGATGTCCCACCAGTCGGGACCGTGGAGGGGTTCGGCGAAGGCGTCCTCGTCCCGCGCGCCGGTGTGCAGGAGGACGAATCCGCCGAAGACGGAGCGGGCGGCGGAGCCGGAGCCCCGCCGGGCCAGGCGACTCAGGTCGCGGGGGGAGAGGTCCAGCCCCAGCGCGGCCGCGCCAGCCAGGGTCAGTGCGGCGAAGCCCGACGCGGAGGCGGCAATCCCCGCGCCCGCCGGGAAGTTGTTTTCGGAAACGACCCGGGCGCGCCAGGAGACACCCGCCAGTCCCCGCAGGAGGTCCAGGTGGCGGGATACCCGCTCGCGCGCCGGCCCAACCAGCGGTCTCCCGTCCACCGTCACCTCATCCTCTGGCAGGTCAGCCCGAAAGGCGACGGTGGTGACGGTGCGGACCCGGTCCAGGGTGATGGAGACCGAGTCGTTGGCCGGGATGCGCAGGTCGGGGTCGGCGTTGCCCCAGTATTTGGTCAGCGCGATGTTGGCTCCGGCCTCAGCGGTGGCCTGGAGTTGGGACGCGGATGAACACGGATGGACACGGATTGTTTCCATAAGGTTTCTAAGGACGCCACTCCGCTTCGCTTCGTGGCTGACTACGAACGATTTACTCCTGTGCCAGAAGTTCTACCTCGGTGACCAGCGCCTCAAAGGCATGGCCCGAGGCGTAGATGGTGACCGACTTGATGAGCGCCGGAGGAGCGTCGCTCTGCATCAGGTTGTCGGAATCGTAGGAGGTCCAGGTCTGGAGGGGAATCTGGTCGCTCCACCAGTACAGGTAGTCGTTAGCCGCCTTGGGGACAGAGTAGAAGCCGTGATACCAGACCCGGTCTCCACCGTAGATGTCCTGGTAGTCTATCCGGACGATGATCGGGCATTCGGAGCCCGCCGAACCGCAGCCGGGCAGGCTCTGGCCCTGAACCATGACGTTGAGATGGAGGACCAGGGAGGTGAAATCCCGCACGTCGTAGTTGAGTACCTGCCGGATGCCCACCTCCGCGTGGCCGACCCCCTCGCGGAAGAAACGGGCCGCCGGACGGCCCGCGAGGGTGGTGGTCTGGACGGTGCCGGCCTCAATGAAGTAGGACTCCCAGCCCACTTCCAGCGGCTGACGGAAGTCGCCGTTGACCAGCAGGTTGCGCGCGGCGGGGAGCACTTCCAGCGGCGTCGGCCCGGCCTGGGCGATGGTGCGCTGGGTTTCTTTCAGGGAGACGGAGTGCCCGCCGGCGGAAGTCACCTCGGCCTGACCCTCGCGGACGATAAATTCGGTGAGGGAACCGTAGACGCGCGCCTCGTAACTGCCCGCCGTCAACACCGCAGTGAGATGAGGGGTGTGCAGTTGGGCCGTCGTCTCTCGTTCCCCCGTCGGGAAAACGGTGATCCGCACCCGCCCGGACTCCACCTGCAGGTTGAGGTGATGGGGGAGCGGGCTGAGAGCAAAGCGCGGGGAGCGAGCAGATTGGATGCGGAGCCGGGTGTCGCCGTAGACCTGGACCGTCGCCACGACTTCGGACTCCGAGGCGGGGGCGTAGAAGGTCAGGAGCGCCTGCGCGGCGCTGTCGGTGGTCAGTACGCTGCCCGCCGGGACGTCCCAGGTGGGGTCCCGCAGGGCGATGAGGTCGCCTCGCCCGCCGCGCTGCAACCCCGGTGTCCCCCGCTGGGGCTGCAGCAGGGTGGGCTGCGCGCGGGTGGCGGTGAGCAGGAATTGCCGGATCCCCAGCGGCACACCCACCGCGAGGCTCACACACAGGGTGAAGGAGATCAGCAGGATGATCCAGGCCAGCCGTTCCCGGTTCTGGGTCATAGGTAGATGATCCGGAAGTCGGTGAATTCGCCCGTGGGCTCTTCCCACTGGACGGCGACGTGGGTGACGTGCGCGGCCGGCGGCCCTTCGTGGAGAAAGTCCAGAAACTCCCGCAGGGCGGGCCGGGGGCCCTCGGCGACGGTCTCCACCGTCCCGTCCCAGCGGTTGGCCACCCAGCCGGTCAGGCCCAGGGCGCGTGCCCGCCGGACGGTGTAGTAGCGGAAGTTCACCCCCTGGACGATGCCTTCCACGACCGCGTGGAGGCGGGCCTGGTCGGTCGGTTTCGGTTCACCCATTGGTTCGCTCCCGTTCTAATCGCAGAGACCGCAGAGTACGCAGAGCAATATTTTTTAAAGAAAATCTCTGCGCTCTCTGCGTTCTCTGCGGTGAATTTAAAAGAATAGCAGGCGGGGCGTGCGGCGGTCAAAGCGGTGGAGGCCGGCGGCGCGGGCCGCTTCCACCGCCGCCTCGTACTCCCGGCGGGTGATGGGCCGGTCCAGCGGCGGGTACTCGTGCGCCCGGTAGCAGGGCCGGTACTGGTCCATAATGTTGATGTAGGTGTCCCGCGAGACTTCCTCGGCCAGGAAACGGGCGATTTCGGCGGTCCCCGCCAGTCCACCGGGCAGGACCAGGTGGCGGACCAGCAGCCCGCGCAGCGCGATGCCCCGTTCGTCCAGCACCAGGTCGCCCACCTGCCGGTGCATCTCTTTGACGGCGGCCTGGTTGACGGCGGGGTAGTCCCGCACGCGAGAGTAGCGGTAGGCAATCTCCGCATCGGCGTATTTCATATCGGGCATGTAGATGTCCACCACGCCGTCCAGCAGAGATAGCGCTTCCAGCGAGTCGTAGCCGCCGGTGTTCCAGACCAGGGGCAGGCGCAAGCCGGCCTCGGCGGCGATGAGGACGGCGGCCAGGATGGGCGCCAGGACGTGGGTCGGCGAGACGAAGTTGATGTTGTGGCACCCCTGGGCCTGGAGGGCCAGCATCATCGCGGCGATCTCTTCCGGCTCCACTTCCTGCCCGTGCCCCAGTTGGCTGATGTCGTAGTTCTGGCAGTACTGGCAGTTCAGGTTGCACCAGGCGAAGAAGATGGTGCCGGAGCCCCGGTATCCCCGCAGCGGGTCCTCTTCCCCGAAGTGGGGCCCGTAACTGGAGACCAGGGCGCGCACACCGGTACGGCACGCGCCGACGGTCTCGTACCGGTCCACCCCGCACTTCCGGCCGCAGAAGTCGCAGGCGTGGAGACGGTCGCAGGCCAACTGCACCCGTCGGCGCAGTTCGCCGGTGCGGAGCAGGGAGAGGTAGGCCGGTTCAAAGGACGATTCCGCCATAAAAGGTAATTACCTACCACGAAGGGCACAAAGTACTCACAAAGGACACAAAGGGGCAATAAAATCCTTTGTGCCCTTTTTGGAGCCTTTGTGTCCTTCGTGGTTTTTACAGAACGGCTCTCCGGTAGGTAGTTACCATAAAAGATGCAGGATGCAAGATGCAGGATGCGCTACCAGGCGACGGGCACTTTTCGGAGACGGTACTGACGGTCAAAGACCTGGACGTAGCGGTTACGACGGCCGAAGTCGTAGAGTTTCCAGGTTACCTCTACGTCTCTCTTGCAGTATTCTGCTACCAGGTCCAGGCGACCCTGCCGGAACCAGCGGACGGCGTCCAGGCCGTTGCCGCTTTTGCGCTCGCCCAACGTCGCGGCGGCCACATCGTCCAGTTTGGGCCGCCAGCCCAGCGCGCGCTCCAGGTGGACCAGCATGTCCACCGTGGGCAGGGAATCCAGCCGCTGCGGCGTGTAGGCGTGAAGGACCTCGTAGTCAAAACTGTAGAGGTTGTAGCCCACGACCCGGTCGGTGGCCCGCAGCGCGGCGATCAGTTCCTCTACCTGGTCCTCGGTATAGGCCCGGTAGAGGTCCCGGTCGGGGTCGTAGGTGACCCCCACGGACATCCGCAGACGGCGGGTATGGGCCCGCCCGCCCACTTCGTCAAAGGTGTGTTGCGTTTCCAGGTCAAATACCAGCATGGCAGTGCCTCTGTGAGTCTGCAGGGGTAATTACCTACCACGAAGGGCACAAAGTACTCACAAAGGACACAAAGGGATAAAATATCATCCTTCGTGCCCTTTGTACGGCCTTCGTGTCCTTCGTGGTTTTTATGAAACGGTTCTTGGGTAGGT
>JAPYWT010000264.1 GCA_028276215.1 Thermoflexus sp.
AGGTCTACGCGGCCTTGCTGGAGTTGCATCGGGTCTCTACAGTGAGGTGGACGGCCGTCCGTTCCTGCCCGTCAATCATCACCTCGGAGAAGGAGGGAATACAGACAATGTCAATCCCCTCCGGCATTAGATAACTGCGAGCAATGGCAACGGCTTTCACGGCCTGGTTGACGGCGCTGGCTCCGATGGCCCGCACATCCACCTTCCCCCGTTCCCGAATGACTCCAGCGATGGCACCCGCCACAGCGGTGGAGCGGGAATCGGCAGCGACCTTAATCATTTCCATTGTGACCTCCTTGTGGCTTCATCGTGGCTACCCGGAAGTCCGGGGGTTTTCCCAGACCTCTGTAAACATCATACACAGAAATGAGCCGAAATGGGATTTCCGCCGCGTTACAATTTGGTAACCGGTTGTTGGGTCTCAAAAAGGCAGGGGTGTTGAGAGGTGAGCGCCGGAAGGAATCTGGACGAGGGGCGGCTGGTCGCCGCCGCCCAGCGCGGCGACCTGGACGCTTTTAACGAACTGGTGCTGGCCTACCAGGACCGGGTCTATAACCTCGCCTACCGCATCTTGGGCGACCCGGCCGCGGCGGAAGATGCCACCCAGGAAGCCTTCATCGCGGCCTATCGGCATCTCTCCACTTTCCGGGGAGGCTCCTTCCTGTCCTGGCTCATGCGCACCGTCGCCAACCGCTGTTACGACGAACTCCGCCGCCACAAGCGCCGCCCTGCCGTCTCCTGGGAGTCCTTCGGGGAGATGGACGAGGAGGCCAACCCGTTTCTGGTCAACGGTCACCCGACACCGGAGGAGGCCGCCCAGCAGGCGGAACTGGCCCGTTTCCTTCAGGCCGCCATTGTCGCTCTTCCTCCCGACCAGCGCATCGTGCTGGTCCTCTCGGATGTGGAGGGGATGAACTATCAGGAGATTGCGGATACGGTGGGGATTCCCGTGGGGACGGTCAAATCCCGCCTGGCGCGGGCCCGGGCCCGTCTGCGGGACCTTCTGCAGGCCCAGAGGGAACTCTTACCCCGCGCGTACCGTCTTGAAGATGAGGATTGATATGCTGGGGAAAAACCGAGCCCGGGAACGGGTAGATGAATGGCTGTCGGCGTACATAGATGGGGCGCTGAGTCCCCGGGAACAGGCCCGACTGGAAGCCCGACTGGCCCAGGACGCCGCTCTGCGCGCGCGGCTGGAATCGCTGCAGCGGACGGTGGCGCTGGTCCGGGGGATGCCCTCTGTCCCCGCGCCCCGCAACTTCCTGCTGACCCCCGCGATGGTCCGCCAGACCGCGCCGGTGGCCCGTCGCCTGGCCCCCGCGCTGACCTTCGCGACCGCGATCAGCGGCCTCCTCTGCGTCATCCTGCTGGTAGGGAACCTCATCGCCGCCGGACCGAGCAGGTTGGGTGCTGCCGCCCCCGCGCCGATGGCTGCTTATGAAGAGACTCCGCAGATGTTGGAGACCGGGCCAACGGAAGCGAAAAAGGCGCCGCCCGCTTCGGAGACCGCGCTTCCCGAAGAAGGCCTGTTATCCCGCGCGGCGACCGCCACCGAACCCCCCGCTCCGGAGATGCGGGCCTGGAGCGAGGGGACGCCGTCTCCGATAGAGGCGGCTCCCTTCCCCCCGGATATGGGTGGTGTGGGCGGAGGGGCGGCGCCGGGGCCGCCCCCCGGAGAGCCCCCCACGCCGACGCCGGAGATGACCCCCTCGGAGATGGCCAGAGTCGCGATAGCTGAGGGAACGCCTCCGGCGATAACGGTGGCGGAACCGACGCCCGTTCCTGTCCCTCCGGAAATGCCGGGCGGGAAACCGCCGTTGCCCCCCACGTCCTGGCTGCCCGTGGGAGGGCTGGCCCTGCTGACCGCGGTGCTGGCAATCTTCTCCCTGCGGGCCTGGCGGGCGCGATAGCTCCTCTCTGCGACCTGCGACCTGCGACCCTGCGACATGTGACCCTGCGACCCTGCGACATGTGACCCTGCGACCCTGCGCCCTGCGCCTTGCGACCCTGCTCCCTGCGACATGCGACCTGTCTATGGCTGAATACCTGGAACTCAACTTCTGTCCCCAATGCGGCAGTCCGCTGCAGGACCGGGAGGCCTACGGTCGGGTGCGGCGGTACTGCCCGGCATGTGACCGCCTCATCTTCCGCGACCCCAAAGTGGCCGCCGCCGTGCTGGTGGAAAAAGACGGGAAAGTCCTGCTGGTCCGGCGGGCCTTTGGACCGTTCAAGGGGCGGTGGAGCATGCCCGCCGGTTTTGTGGAGTACGACGAGGACCCGGCCACCACCGCCATTCGGGAGTGCCGGGAGGAAACGGGTCTGGAGGTCAGGCTGACGGGACTGCTGGACATTCTCCCCGGAGAGGGATTGCCGGGTGAGGCCAGTTTCACCGTGGTGTACCGGGGGGAAGTGGTGGGCGGCACCCTCCAGGCCGGGGACGACGCCCGATCGGCGGAGTTCTTCTCGCCGGACGAACTCCCGCCGCAACCCTTTCCCCTTCAGATAGGGGGCTGAAACCCACCAGGCAAAACGCTCCAGATGTTACGGCCCCTTGAGAGTGGCCTGGCAGGATTCTACTGCCTCCTGTAGCCGGGATGCCGGTTCTTCGCCCTCCGCGACCGCGCTGACCATAGCCCCCAGAATATCCCGGCACCGCTCGTATCCGGGAACGGCCGGCTCCACCACCGCGTCCCGTTCCAGCAGAGCAAGGGCATCGGCATACTGGGGAATCTCCCCCAGCAGTGCTGCCTTAGCCTCGGAGGAGAGCGAGCGGTGGGGAAGGTAGCCATACACAGATACCCAGCGGTCCTGCTGAGGTTGTTCGTTCATCCAGCGCACGACCAGCCAGGCGGCCAGTTGACGCCGGGGAGTCGTCGGTGGGATGAACCATAAGAGACCGAAAAGGTCGGTGACGGGCGCGCCGCTGGCGGTGGGCAGCGGTGCCACGGCCCAATCCAGCCCGCCCCGCTGCGCGGCGACCTGGCGGTAATGGGGGATGTGCCAGGTGCTGCTGAGGACAAAGAGCACTCTGCCGGCCCCGAAGTCCGTCTCCGCCTGCTCCCAGCGGGGCTCCCGGGTCGCGCACCCATTCTGGACCAGGTCGCGCAGAAACGTCAGGGCCCCCAGCCCCTCCTGGCCCCCGAAAGTGTACTCGGTCCCGGCGGTGTCCATCATCCGACCGCCATGGCCAATGAGCAGGTGGATGAACGTGCGGTCGCTGGCGGGGAATTCGTAGCCGTAGACGCCGCTGGTCGGGTCCGAGGCAGCACAGGCCATTTCCCGGAACTCCTCCCAGGTGCGCGGGGGATGGTCATAGCCCAACTGGCGGAGCCACCCCCGATTGTAAAACAGAAGTCCGGCCGAGAGGGCGAAGGGAAAACCGTATCGCCCGGACGGACGGCTCAGTTGTCCGACCTCCAGGACAGAGGGGAAAAACTCCTCCAGGTCTCCTGCCGGGAATCCCCACTGGCGGCTTTTCAAATAGGGCGTCAGTTCCACGGCCAGCCCCTCCGTCGCGCTGGCCGCCAGATAACCCGGAGAGACAATGGCCAGGTCGGGGAGTTTCTTCACCGAAGTCCCTTCCTGGATGCGCTCGTAAAGGGCAGCGGAGTTCTCCAGACGCTCCCCCCGCACCGCGATTCCCCACCGGTTGGTCGCGTTGAACCGGTCCAGCATCGCCAACAGGGCGTCCTCGTGGGACGCCGGATACCAGACGGTGATGACCTGCCCGCGCGGGTCCAGATTCTCCAGGTCGCCGTACAGCGAAACCGTCGCCGACAACGAGGAGGGGGACTGGGGTTG
This sequence comes from Thermoflexus sp., assembly GCA_028276215.1. Taxonomy (GTDB): domain Bacteria; phylum Chloroflexota; class Anaerolineae; order B4-G1; family DUEL01; genus SpSt-77. The sequence goes on from JAPYWT010000264.1 coordinate 3,802, forward strand.
TCCGGCACACCCTGCCCCGATCAGACTGATCACCATTACAAAGAAGAGGCCCACACGCTGAGTTTTCACCGAGCGCTCCTTACACGGTACAGTTTGGCTGGACGACCGTCCACCCGCCGGTATCCCCCTGTCTCCTGAAGGACTCCGGCAGCCAGGACTTTGCGGCGAAATGTCCGCCCGTCCAGTTTCTCCCCCAGAATGGCCTCGTACACCGATTGCAGTTCGTTCAACGTAAAGGTATCGGGCAACAGTCCGGGAGGCACGGCGAAGCACTTCAGTCGCTGGCGGAGATGCTCCAGGGCGCAGGCCAGGATGCGGTCGTGGTCAAAGGCCAGAGGGGGGAGGGCCCGCATAGACCACCAGCCCGCTTCTGCTGCGTCGTCCCCCGCGCGGGGCCGTACCTGGTCGGCCCGGACCAGGGCCAGGTATGCCACCGTGATGGTCCGCCCGCGCGGGTCCCGTCCGGGGTCGCCGAAGGTGTGGAATTGTTCCAGGTGGACATCCCGCACGCCGGTCTCCTCCTCCAGTTCCCGCCGCGCGGCCGCTTCCAGCGGTTCGTCTATGTCCACGAATCCCCCGGGAATCGCCCACATCCCGGCAAAGGGTGGGTTCCGTCGCCGGACCAGCAACACCTGCAGGTCGTTCTCCCGCAGGGTAAAAATGACGACGTCCACAGTCACCAT
>JAPYWT010000006.1 GCA_028276215.1 Thermoflexus sp.
CGGCGGGCGGCGAAGCCGCCCGCCGCAAAACCCCAATTTCTCCCCCTCCCCTCGCCCGCCGCCGAAGGCCTCGGCCCGAAGGGCCTTCGGCCCGAGGGCGAGCGGGAGAGGGGCACGAATGATTCAGAGATTTTTATGAACCTGGGGGCAGGGGGTGGGGTGAGGGCCAGGCGGAATTTTTACGCCCGTAAAAAGTGTCAACATATTTCCCTGGAAAATTGAACTATCCCTGCACAGGTGGCAAAATTGGGACACACCCAGGTGGGGAGCGTAACGATTGGGGTTAGCCCGTTTTTTCTAACCCCTAACCCCGACCACTAACCGCTAAACTTTGTGTCCTTTGTGAGTCCTTTGTGCCCTTGCGGTAGGGAATGACCAGCGCATATTTTTGTCATTTGTTGGTCAAAACATTTTCATTACTTGACAACCACGACGTTGTGGGGTATAATTGCCTCAGGAGGAGACAATGAGCGAGGAACAGAGGCCACTCTTCAACCTGAAGGCCGTGGTCCAGGAGACCGGGGTGGCCGCCCCCACGCTGCGCACGTGGGAGCGCCGCTACGGGCTTCCCCGCCCGCAGCGCGCGCCTTCCGGCCGCCGCCTCTACTCCCGACGGGATGTGGAAACCGTCCGCTGGCTGGCTGCCCGCCAGGCCGAAGGGATGACCATCGGGCAGGCCGTTGCCCTCTGGCGGTCGCTGGAGGAGGCCGGGAGGGACCCTCTGCTGGAGGCCCCCCGGATGTCCCCAACGCGGTCTCCGGCGGAGCAGGAGGCGCTGGCACGGTGGCGGGATGCCTGGGTCACCGCGTGCCTGGCCTTTGACGAATCGGCCGCCGATGCCGCCTTCGGGCAGGCGCTGGCCCTGGTCCCCCCGGAGGTGGCCTGCACGGAGGTCCTGCGGGAAGGGCTGGCCCAGATCGGCGAGGCCTGGTATCGGGGCGATGCCACCGTCCATCAAGAGCACTTCGCATCACACCTGGCCGCGCGCCGGGTCCAGGCCCTGCTGTCAGCCACCCCGCCCCCGTCCCGGCACGACCCGGTCCTGGTCGTCTGCCCGCCGGGGGAGAACCACGCCTTCGGCCCGCTGCTCCTGACATATCTGCTGCGGCGGGCCGGCTGGGGGGTCATTTACCTGGGGGCCGACCTACCCGTAGAAGAGACGAAGGCCGCAGTGCGCCGGGCCGCCCCGCGTTGGGTCATCGCCAGTGCCTACCAACTGCCCCCCGCCGTCGGGACTCAAGCGCTGGGACTGCTCTTGCAGGAAATGGGGGTCCCGCTGGCCTTCGGCGGCCGCATCTTCAACCTGGTGCCCGCGCTCCGCTCCCGCATCGCCGGTCACTTCCTGGGGGAACGGCTGGAGGAAGCCCCGGCGCGGCTGGGGGAGTGGGCCGTCCGTCCCCCACCGTTCCCGCCCGTTCCACCGGTATCGGAGGAATACCAGCGTGCCCGGACGCTTTACCTGGAACAGGAATGGCCCATCCGGACCTGCGTCCTCTCTCTGCTTTCCATCCACCCTCTCACCCAGAGCCTCCCGGACTGGCTGCCGGAGTACACCTTCTCCCACATCCGGGCCGCGCTGACGCTGGGGGATATGGCGTTGGCCGACGCCTACGTGGACTGGCTGAGGGACCTGCGGGACGGTTTCTCTCTGCCCGAGGGGTGGGTGGGGCCGTTCCTGGAGGCGTACCGGAAGGGGATAGAACGGTATCTGGGCCCGGACGGCGCGCCGCTGACCGGGTGGCTGGAGCGCCAGGCGAGCGTCACCTTGAAGGAGGAGCAATGAAACGGATCATCATCACGGGCGGGACGGGCCTCATCGGCCGGGCGCTGGCGGCGGAACTGGCCGCGGCCGGGTATGAGGTGGTGGTGCTCAGCCGGGACCCGTCGCGGGCCGGGGGACTGCCGCCGGGCGTCCGGGCCGAGAGGTGGGACGGGCGGACACCCCAGGGCTGGGGCCCCCTGGCCGACGGCGCGTACGCCATCGTCAACCTGGCCGGGGAGAACCTGGCGGGCGGGCGGTGGACGGCGGCACGGAAGGAGCGCATCCGCCAGAGTCGCCTGAACGCCGGGCGGGCGGTGGTGGAGGCGGTGCGCGCGGCGGAACGGAAGCCCGCCGTCGTCGTCCAGGCCTCCGGTATCGGCTACTACGGCCCGCGCGGGGACGAGGAGGTGACGGAAGATGCCCCGCCCGGTTCGGATTTTCTGGGCCGACTGGCGGTGGAGTGGGAGGCGTCCACTGCTCCGGTGGAGGCGCTGGGCGTGCGGCGGGTAGTCATCCGGACCGGGGTGGTGCTGAGTGCGGAGGGAGGGGCGCTGCCCCGGCTGGCGCTCCCTTTCCGCTTCTTTCTGGGCGGGCCGCTGGGGAGCGGCCGCCAGTGGACCCCCTGGATCCACATCGCCGACGAGGTGGGGGCCATCCGGTTTCTGCTGGAGCATGAGGAGGCCCGGGGGCCGTACAACCTGGCGGCGCCCCATCCGGTCACCAACCGGGAGTTGGCCCGCGCGCTGGGGCGGGTGCTGCGCCGCCCGGCCTGGCTGCCCGTTCCGGCCCCCGCCCTGCGGCTGGCCCTGGGGGAGATGTCGGCCGTCCTGCTGACCGGGCAGCGGGCCGTGCCGAAGCGGTTGCTGGAGGCGGGCTTCGCCTTCCGGTTCCCGGCCGTGGGGGCCGCACTGCGGGATCTCTTCTCCCCGGTGCCGCAGACGAATTCCAGGAACCCCAAAACGGATAACAGGGTGCTTCACTCCGACCAGAAAGGGAAGCCGGATATATGTCGGCTCATCTTCTAATCCCTTTCAGCCCCCTATATTCCAGGAGGTGTCCGATGCAGGGAACAATAGCGGATGTGCTGGATCTCCTCTACGAAGGGGAGAAGGTCACAGAGCGCTTCTATATGGGCCTGGTGGATATGTTTGTCCACGAACCAACGGCAGCCAGCGTCTGGTGGGAAATGGCTCAGGAGGAGGCGATGCATATGTGGCTGATAGAGAAGGCCCGAGAAGTATTGAATCCGGAGCAACTGGCGGCGCCAGTAGACCCGGAAATACTGGAGAGAGCCCGTCGGCGGGCCTCTATCTCCCCGGAGAAGCTCTGGGCTTCCATCCAGACCCTGGAGGATGCTTACCAGGCGGCCCATCAGATAGAGGCGGAAGAGTTTGACGCAATTCTGGAGCCGATTATGTTGGATTTCTTCCCCAACGACATTCGGAATGCCCTTGCCCGTTCGCAACTCCAGAGACACCTGAATCCCCTGGAGCGGCTGCGCACGAAGGAATGGCGTCTCACCATTCATCGGAGGTAACGATTCAGCCGATTGAAATCGTCCTCCCTGGGCCCTGCGTGCCGGGTGTCGGCCTTCGCCGACACTCTGCGGTCGGCGAAGGCCGACCATCGGCCGCAGGCCCAGGAAGGCTGACTTCAGTCAGCGCATCGGAGGTAATATGGCCTGGATAGACGTTCTGGACGAAAGCCGCCTGCCCGAGGGGGCGCGGGAGGTGGTGGAGGTCAGTGGCGCCCCGGTGCTCCTGATCCGGCATGGGGGCGAAATCTTCGCCGTGGCGGCCCGCTGCCCCCATATGGGCGCGCCGCTGAAAAACGGCCGCATCACCGAGGACGGGCACCTGGTCTGCCCCTGGCACCGCAGCGCCTTCTCGCTGCGCACCGGGGATGTGGCCGCATGGGCCCCCTGGCCGCCGGGGGTGGGGCGGGTGCTGGGCGCACTGCGCCGGGAACACGCGCTCCCCGTCTACCCGGTCCGGGTGGAGAACGGGCGCATCCTGGTCGGCGCCGGCTGAAGTCGGCCTTGTTGGGCCGCAGGCCTTTGGTCGGCCTGCGCCGACCCCTTTGGTGACCCAGCCGTGAAGCGTGTCGGCGAAGGCCGACACCTGGCACGAAGTGCCCAGGAAGGACGATTTCAATCGGCGTGAATAGCGCTGACTGAAGTCACCCTCCCCGGGCCTGCGGCCAGTGGTCGGCCTGCGCCGACCCCTTTGGTGACCCAGCCGTGAAGCGTGTCGGCGAAGGCCGACACCTGGCACGAAGTGCCCAGGAAGGACGATTTCAATCGGCGTGAATAGCGCTGACTGAAGTCACCCTCCCCGGGCCTGCGGCCAGTGGTCGGCCTGCACCGACCCCTTCAGAGCCATTCTGTAGAAAACCACAAAGAACATCTTTGTGGCGGGGATTTACCACGCGTCGGCGAAGGCCGATGCATAAGGACACGAGGATGTTTCGTATACGCTTTCGGATTCTGATCGGATTGTTGCTGATTGGGCTGGCTCTGATCGCCACCCCGGTCTGGGCCCATCAGCCCTTCTTTGAGGAGACGGACATCCCGCCCGACCGTCCCTGGCGGATAGACGACCCGTCGGTCTCCACCGCCATCTACGCGACGCTGGAATCGGCCACCGACGTGGACGTCTTCGCCTTTGACGGCAGGGCAGGGCAGGAGGTCTACCTCTCCATTGTCATCCCCCAGATTCCGGGGCAGGAGAATTTTGCACCCACAATGGCCCTGATCGGACCGGGCCTGCCGGGGGAGGCGACGGCCCTTCCGGCTGCCGTGCCGGTCACCGACGAGGGGGTGGAAATGATCCCGCCCCCGGAGGGGACGCCGTCCACCTTCTTTGAGCCCTTCACCCGCACGTCCTACTGGGAGCGGCAGGAGCGGACGGTTGTCCTTCCCGCCGACGGCCCTTACCGGGTCGCCGTCTGGCATCAGCGGGGGGAGGTGGGGCGGTACGTCTTCACCGTCGGGCGGGCGGAGCGGCTGGGGGGCGACCCGGCCTTTATGGCCAAATTGCGGCAGTACTGGACCCCGGTGGGGAGTCCACCCCCGGGGCCGCCCCTGGGCGCGGTGCTGCTGTGGACGGTCCTGGGCTTCTTCTCCGGCTCGCTCCCCTTCTCCGTCTGGCTGGGGCGGCTGGTGGCCCGCGCCGACGTCCGCCGCTACGGGGACGGCAATCCCGGCGCGGCCAACGCCTGGCGGGCTGGCGGCTGGCGGGCCGGACTTCCGGCGCTCCTGCTGGACTACCTGAAGGGTGCCACGCCGGTGGCCCTGGCCCGCTTCGGGGCCGGCATAGACGGTTGGGGACTGGTCCCCGTCGCCCTGGCGCCGGTCCTGGGGCACGCCTTCTCGCCGTTCCTGCGCTTCCGCGGCGGCAAAGCCATCGCGGTCACCTTCGGCATCTGGAGCGGGCTCACCCTCTGGGTCGGTCCCACCATTCTGGGGCTGACCCTGGCGCTGGCCGTCGCCGTCAACCGGACGGACGCCTGGTCGGCCCTCTCCGGACCGGTCGTGTTAGGGGCCTACCTGCTCCTCTCCGGCGCGTCGGGGCCCCTGCTGGCCGTCTGGGCGGGGAACCTGGCCCTGGTCCTCTGGAAGCACCACCGTGACCTGCGGACGCCGCCCCAGGCCCGGCCCTGGCTCCGGCGGTTATTGAGCAGGTGACAGTCACCTTCAAGGTGACTGTCACCTGTCACCAGCGAGGAGACTTCATTGACCCCCTTCTGGCTCCAGCACCAACTGGGCATCGCTACCTTCCTGGGCATTCTGCTCCTCATCGCGCTGGGCAACCTGCTGGCCCTGCGGCGCCTGGGGACGTACCCCCTTCCCCCGCGCTTCCCGCGCGTCTCCGTCCTGCTCCCCGCGCGCAACGAGGAGGCCGTCATCGGAGACTGTGTCCGTTCCCTGCTGGCCCAGGACTACCCCGACTTTGAGGTCCTGGTGCTGGACGACGGTTCCACCGACGGGACGGGCGACGTGCTGGCGGCGCTGGCCCGGACGGATGCCCGGCTTCGGGTTCTGACGGGCCGTCCGTTGCCGGAGGGGTGGCTGGGCAAACACTGGGCCTGTCAGCAACTGGCGGATGCGGCAACGGGGGACCTGTTGCTCTTCACCGACGCGGACACCATCCACCACCCTCAGGCGCTGCAGGTGGGGGTCGCCGCGATGCTGGCGGAGCGGGCCGACCTGATGAGTGGCTTTCTCCGCCAGCGGCTGCACACCTGGGGCGAGCGGCTGACGGTCCCGGCCATCTTCTGGTGTTTCTTCTCGTTCCTGCCCATCCCGCTGGCCCATCACATCCGGGCGCCGGGGCTTTCACTGACCAACGGGCAGTGGATGCTTTTCCGCCGGGAGGCCTACCGGGCCGTCGGGGGGCACGAAGCGGTGCGCCAGAGCCCCATAGACGACATTATGCTGGGGCGGCGGGTGAAGGCGAAGGGGTTGCGCTGGCGGGTGGTGGACGCCGGGGACTACGTCTCCTGCCGGATGTACTCCGGATTTCGGGCGGCGGTGGAGGGGTTCACCAAGAACCTCTTCGCCGTCTTTGACTTCCGCCTGGCGGAGTACCTCTTCGTCTGGGTGTGGATGCTGCTGGTGACGGTGGAGCCGCTGGCGGTCTCTCTCCTCTGGCCGCTGGGGCTGGCCCGGTCGGTCTTCGCCCTGTGGCCGGCGCTGCTGGCGGTGGGGGAGATGCTGGCGCTCTGGGGAATCGCGCTGGCCCGCCTGCGCTTCCCCCGCCGCCTGATGTTCCTGTATCCGGTCAGCATGCTGCTTCTGGTCTTCATCGCCTTCCGTTCCCTGCTCTGGACGGCGACGGGCCGGGCGACCTGGAAGGGCCGCCCCCTGCCCCGCCAGCGGGTGCGAATATTGTAGGGCAACTGCTGTAGCAGTTGCCCTACAAACGAGGAGGTAAGATGATTCGCAATCAGTGGTACATCGTTCTGGACTCCCGCCAGGTGCGGGAGCGCCCCATCGGTGTGACGCGAATGGGGGAGAAACTGGTCTTCTGGCGGGACGGCGAGGGCCGCGTGGCCTGCTTCCGGGACCGCTGCGCCCACCGGGGGGTAGCCCTGAGCGCCGGGAAGGTGCTCCCCAACGGCCGCCTGCAGTGCCCGTTCCACGGCTTTGAGTACGACCCCTCGGGCCGGGTGACCGCCATCCCCGCCAACAGCCGGAGCAGTCCGGTGCCGGAGCGGTTCCGCGTCCACGCCTACCCCACGCACGAAGCCCATGGCTTCATCTGGATTTGGTGGGGGGACGACCCGCCCGCCGACCTGCAGCCGCCCCGGTTCTTTGACGACCTGGACGGCTTCCGCTGGGCCCAGTCCATTGACCCCTGGGATGCCCACTACTCGCGGGTGATTGAGAACCAGTTGGACCCCATCCACCTGCCCTTCGTCCACCACAACACCATCGGGCGGGGAAACCGCACCATTGTGGACGGCCCGGTGGTCCGCTGGCTGGACCCCGACCGCTTCCGGGTGTACGTATCCAGCCGCACCGACGACGGGCGTCCGCCCCGGAAGCCGGAGGAGGTGGACGTCTCCGGCCACACCTTCTGGCTGGAGTTCATCTTCCCCAACCTCTGGCAGAACCACATCTCGGAGGACGTGCGGGTGGTGGCGGCCTTCGTGCCGGTGGACCAGGAGCACACGCTTCTCTATCTGCGCTTCTACCAGCGCTTCCTGCGGCTGCCCCTGCTGGGGGACCTGGTCGCCCGGCTGGCGATGCCCTTCAACGTCCTGGTGGCCCATCAGGACCGGCGGGTGGTGCAGACCCAGCGCCCCAGGCCCAGCGCGCTGCATATGGACGAGCAACTGGTCCAGGGCGACCGGCCTATCGTGGAGTACCGCCGTCGGCGGGAGGAGTTGATGACCCTCACCCCACCCCCGCCGCCTTCGGCGGCACCTCCTCCCCTCTCCCGCCGTGCGGGAGAGGGGAGGGGGCAGGGGGAGGGGTGAGGGAAGGAGGCCCCCATGCCCAACTATCGCCGTAGCCTGACCCTGCTCTTCATCTTCGTCTTCGTAGACGTCCTGGGCTTCAGCCTGATCCTGCCGCTGCTCCCGTACTACGCCGCCACCTTCGGTGCAACGGCGGAAGTGGTGGGGCTGCTCCTGGGGGTCAACGCGCTGACGCAACTCCTGGGCGCTCCTGTCATTGGCCGCCTCTCCGACCGTTTCGGCCGCAAGCCGCTCCTGCTCCTCAGTCTGGCCGGGACGGTGGTGGGGTTCCTGATGCTGGGGCTGGCCCGGTCGCTGGCCATGCTCTTCGCCAGCCGGGTCGTGGACGGCTTCCTGGGCGGCAACATCTCCCTGGCCCAGGCCTACATCAGCGACGTGACCGAGGGGAAGGAGCGCACCAAGGGCTTCGGCCTCATCGGCGCCGCCTTCGGCCTGGGCTTCATCTTCGGGCCGGCCATCGGCGGCGCGCTGGCGGGAGGCGGGAACTACGCTCTCCCCGCGCTGGTAGCGGCGGGGCTGTCGCTGCTGAACCTGTTGGGGGTGCTGGTGTGGCTGCCGGAGTCGCTGCCGCGCGCAGAACGGGAACGGCGGGCCAAAGAGCCGCGCGCCGCCTTCTCCCTGCGCGTCCTCTGGGAGGCGCTGAGCCTGCCCTGCGTGGGGCCGCTCCTGCAGACCCAACTCTTCTTCAGCCTGGCCTTCACCCTCTTTGAGACCGTCTTCTCCCTCTTCGCCCGGGAACGGTTGGGGTTGGACGCCCGGACGACCAGTTTCGTCCTCACCTACGTGGGGGTGCTGGTGGTGCTGGTGCAGGGGGTGGGGATTCGCCTGCTGGTGCGGCGCTTCACCGACAAGCAACTGGTCTTCGGCGGGAGCGTCCTGCTGGCCCTCTCCCTGCTGGCCTGGGCCTTCTCCCCGTCGCTGGGGGTGCTGCTGGTCGTGCTGGCGCCGCTGGCCCTGGCCTCGGGCGTGCTGCGGGTGGCCGTCAACACCGCGCTGACCCGCTCCGTCTGGCCGGAGGAGGTGGGCGGGACGCTGGGGCTTTCGTCCGCGCTGAGCAGCCTGACCCGCGTCGTTGCCCCGACGGTCGGCGGCTTCCTGCTGGGACAGGTGGGGGCGCCTGCGCCGGGCGTGCTGGGGGCACTGCTGATGACCTGGCTGGTCTACTACACCTGGCGACGGGTGCTCTTCGTGCCCGACCTGGCATGTCCAGCGCCGAGGTTGACCGACGGTTGACCGGACCGCCATAGAAGCGCATCTGGAGGCGGGATATGCCTTCCGGTTTCTGGATGATCCTCGTCCGACTGCTCTATCAGGACTGGCTGCGCCGGCCCGTCGTGGGGCTGGTGGAGCGACGGTTGCGCGCCCCCCTGGAGCGCGTCCATCCCACCTGGCGGGAGATTGAGCGGCAGCGTCGCCTGATCTACTCCGCCGTCGTGCACACGGTTGACCGGGTGATCGGGCAGCGGCTGGTCTCCCCGCCCGTGGCGGCGGTCGTCGCCCGCCTGTGGAGCGGGGCGCTGAAACCGTCATCGGGTCAGCGCGCGGCCGCCCGTCGCTTCCGTCAGGAGCACGGCAGCGACCCGCCGTGGTTCCTCGTCATCAGCCCCACCCAGGCCTGCAATCTCCGCTGTGCCGGCTGTTACGCCGACTCCGGCCCCAGCGACGCCCATCTGGACTGGGACACCCTGGACCGCGTGATGACCGAGGCCGAGCAACTGTGGAACGTCCCCCTGTTCGTCTTTTCCGGCGGCGAACCGCTGACCTATCGCTCCGCGGGCCACGATCTCCTGGATATGGTTGAGCGGCACGCCGACCGCCTGTTCCTGATGTTCACCAACGGCACGCTGATTGACCGGGCGACGGCGCAGCGCCTGGCCCGGCTGGGCAATCTCACCCCCGCCCTGTCGGTGGAGGGCATGCGCGCCCGCACCGACGAGCGGCGCGGGCCGGGCACGTTTGACCGCGTCCTGCGTGCCATGGCCGAGTTGCGCCAGGCCGGTGTGCCGTTCGGCATCTCCGTCACTGCCACGCGGGCCAACTGTGAAGAAATCCTCTCCGACGAGTTCCTGGACTTCTTCTTCCACCAGCAGGGCGCTTTCTACGGGTTCATCTTCCAGTACACGCCGATCGGTCGCGGCTGCCACATGGACTGGTTACCGACCGCTGAGCAGGCCATCGCGTTCTGGCGCCGTTCATGGGAGGTGGTTGAGAAGAAGCACCTGTTCCTGCTGGACTTCTGGAACCACGGGCCGCTGGTTGAGGGGTGCATCGCGGCGGGGCGGGACAGGGGCTATCTCTACATTGACTGGAACGGCCAGGTGATGCCGTGCGTTTTCTTTCCTTACGCGGCCGCCAACATCCACCAGGTCTACGCTCAGGGCGGCACGCTGAACGACGTCTGGGCGGCGCCGTTCTTCGCGGCCATCCGTGCCTGGCAGCGGGAGTACGGCTACGGCCAGTGCGAACTCACGGCGGAGCACAACTGGCTTCGCCCGTGCCCCTTCCGCGATGACCATGCCCGGTGCCGCGAGTGGGTGGCCCGCTATGGCTCGCAGCCTGCGGACGAGACGGCCGCCGCGCTGACCGACGAGAACTACTACGAGCAGATGATCGCCTACGGGCAGGAGCAGAGGGCCTGCACCCAGCCGCTTTGGGAGCAGGTATATGTCCATTCGGGGGCCGACGAGTGGTGACAGCGCATATGAAAACCAAACCGTATATCCTGATATGGCTTCTGATTCTGCTGGGCTTGAGCAGGCTGGCCGTTGTTTCCTTGCCCGATCTCAACGCCCAAACTTTGCTCACCCCGCGCGCCTACCTGCCGCTGGTGATGGGCGGCCAGGGGATGCCCACCCCCACGGCCACTTTCACGCCCACCCCCTCGCCCACGGCGACGTCCACGCCTTCGCGCACGCCGACACCCACGAACACGCCGACGCCCACAGGTACACCCAGTGGCACCACATACTCCCTGCGCTTCTACGGCACCGGCACCGGCGACATTGACCGCGTGAAAATCCCGATGAGCAATACCCTGGGCATCTCGTTGCCGGTCAACATTGGTGCCAGCGACTTCACCCTGGAGTTCTGGCTGCGCTTTGCTTCCGGTGAGAACCACAGCGGCCCCTGCACCGCGGGCGAAGATACCTGGATTTACGGCAACATCATCTTTGACCGTGACATCTTTGGCACGCCCGATTACGGCGATTTTGGCATCTCCCTTTACGGCGGGCGGATCGCCTTCGGCGTGCACAACGGCACCGCTGGCTATACCATCTGCGGGAACACGACGCTGAGTGCCAACACCTGGCACCACGTCGCCGTGACGCGCCGCACCAATGGCGAGATGCGCATCTTCCTCAACGGCGTGCTGGACCGCCAGGCCACCGGGCCAACGGGAAACATCTCCTATCGCGTCGGGCGCCCCATCACCGGTGGTTGGGCCAACGAGCCGTTCCTGGTGATCGGTGCGGAGAAGCACGACTATGACCCGAATACCTACCCCTCGTTCAGCGGCTGGGTGGACGAGGTGCGCATTTCCAACATTGTGCGCTATACGGGCAACTTCACGCCGCTCAATGCGCCCTTCACGCCCGATGCGAACACCGTGGGGCTATATCACCTGGACGAGGGGGGCGGCACGACGGTGCTGGATACGTCGGGCGCGCCCGGCGGCCCCAGCTATGGCGAGCGCCGCGTGGGGGGGCCGAACAACGGGCCGACGTATGACGGGACGATCAAGAGATTCTGAGGAGGGCCGATGCCTACCCTTTTCCGTCCCGCTTTGTATCCACCTGCCCCTACCCTTCCGCCGGTTAGAAAGTGGCTGGCTACAGGGCAGGCATCTCGTTGTGGCGCCTTTCCATGCGGGTGTGTCCCAAAATCATCGGGAGCCCGGTGGGCTAGGCCGTAAACGGCCTGGCTGAGGTTGCCCAGGGCGCTGGAAGCGCCCTTTCCCTTCGGTAGCCCTTCGGGAACCCGGGTTGCCAGGGTGGAGAGGGGCGCTCTCGCGCCTCATCTTCGCCTGAGCCTGGCCGTTTACAGCCAGGCGAAAAGGCCAGCGGCCCAGCCCGACAAAACTGGGACACACCCGATTCAAATCGGCCTCTCTGGGCGCTCCCGCGCCGGGCGTCGGCCTGCGCCGACGCCTCGGTCGGCTCTGTCGGCGCCGATTGGAAATCGGCCTTTCTGGGCGCTCCCGCGCCGGGCGTCGGCCTGCGCCGACACCTCGGTCGGCTCTGTCGGCGCCGATTGGAGATCGGCCTCTCTGGGCGCTCCCGCGCCGGGCGTCGGCCTGCGCCGACGCCTCGGTCGGCGGAGGCCGCCCCCAGGCCGAAGGCCCATGACGGGCGACTTCAGTCGGCACATCCCAGTTGGCCCTTCATTTTTCCGGCCTGCTCGGCCCACTCTGCGGGCGGGGAGAGGGAGAGGAACTGATCCAGCGCGCGGCAGGCCTCTTCCCGGTTGCCCAGCGTGGCCTGGGCCTGGGCGACGGCATACCAGGCCTGCAGCGAGTCCGGTTCCCGTTCCAGAACCTGGTTCAGCACCTCCAGCGCTTTCTGCGCGTCCCCCTGGAGGAGGTGCAGGTTGCCTATGCCGATGAGGGCCTCGGGCATGCCGGGGCAGAGTTGGAGGGCGCGGGTGAACTCCTCCTGCGCGTTCTCCAGCCGTGCGCTGTCGGGAAGGGCGAGGGGGTTAGCGGGGATGGCCTGGGCCAGGTAGACCGCGCCCAACTGGTAGTGGGAGCGGGGGTCCTCCGGGTCCTCTTTGAGGGCCGCCTGCAGGTCGGAGACGGCCGCTTCCAGGTCCCCCAACTGGTAGGCGACGACGCCCCGATTGTGGTAGGCGGCGGCCTTCTCCGTCAGGTGGGGGAGGGCGGCGTCCAGTTCCCGCCGGGCCTCCTCCAGTTGGCCCTGCTCGGCGTAGATTTGCCCCAGCCAGAAGTGGGCCAGCCCGTGATCGGACTTCAATTCCAGCACACGCTGGAAGGACTGGACCGCCAGGTCGGCCTGGCCGGTTTCGTAGTACGCGCGGCCCAGCCAGTATCGGGCTTCCACATCGGAGGGAGTCGCCTCAGCGACGGACTCCATGACCGAAAGGGTACGCTGGACGACCTCCTGGTCCCCCGCTTCCCGGTAGAGCCGGAGGAGCCAGAAGCGTCCGGCGGGCCCGCCCCGCCCTGCCGCGACGGCCTCCTCCAGCGCGGCCCGGGCCCGTTCGGCGGCGGAGGAGTCCCCCCGGGCGCGCTGGGCGACGAAGAGCCAGTAGTACGCTTCCAACTGATTGGGGTCGGCGGAGAGGGCGGCCTCCAGGTCAGCAACGGCCTGAGCATAGCGGTCCACGCCTGCACAGCGGCTGGCCTCTATGTGCTGCCGGGCGGTCCGGAGGGGGTCGGCGGCCCTGGGTGGGGCTCCACAGGCGACCAGGAAAAGCACCAGCAGGATCACAGCAAGACGGCGGAGCATAGAGGGCCTCCTGATTGGCTCGGGGTTCTTTACCGATGGTTTCCTCAGGCAAAAGTATACCGATTTTTCACCAAATGTCCAGCGGCAGCGGGGGAGGGTGTGTCCCAATTTCGTTGGGCGTGGCCGCTTTGTAGGACAACTGCGAGCAGTTGTCCTACAATTTGGGTGGACACTTGCATAAATAGAAATTTGCAGTAAACTATCATTGTACCCGTCACCTCAACCCGGAGGGTGTCCGATGAACCGAGTTCAGAACGGCCTGCTGCTGTGGCTGATTGTCGGCGCGCTGCTCCTGATGGTGAGCGCGCCAGCGGCGTCTCCTCCGGCCAGCGCCCAGCAACCCCGCCCGACCCTGACCCCGACGCCGGAGATTATACCGTCCCCAACGGCGATGCCTCCTGAGGAATCCCCGCCTGTATCGCAGCCTCCCGAAACCGCTCCCTCGCCGCAGACCCTGCCCTCTACGGGCCCGTCCCTTCTGCCCGTCACTGGCTACGGGCTGACCGCGATCGGGGTTGGATTCGGGATGGCGGCCGCGGCCCTGGCGGCCCGACGGGCCCGCCGGCGCAAGCAGGCCGAAAACCCGGAGCATCCGCAGGAGTCGTAAGGAGTCAACGTGGTCAAATTGCTGATGGGCTGGAACCTGATTCCGGGGCTGGAGAACGAGTATTTTGAGTTTTTTACGAAGGAGTTTGAGCCAGCACTGGAGGAGTTGGGCCTTCAGGCAACGGATATGTGGTACACCGCGTACGGAGAGGGGCCCCAGATTCTCACCGGAATGGTTGCTGAGGACCTGAACACCGCGCGCCGGATTCTGGCTTCCGAGCGCTGGCTGAGGCTGAAGGAGCGGCTTCTGGAGTTTGTAACCGACTATCAGCAGAAAATCATTCCTGCTTCTGGCGGTTATCAATTGTAATACCGGTCTTTCTATCCCTTCCCTGTCCCTATCACCGCCCCCTGGCTGGCATCGCCCACATAGCGGGCATAGAAGCGCAGGAATCCCGGCGGGATGTCCTTCTGGGGCGGCACCCAGTCTCTCATCCGTTCCTGCAACTCCCGCTCGCTCAGGTGGACGTTCAGGATCGGTTCTCAACCCTTTTCCCTGGTTTTGTTCGTCTCCCATCGCTGCCACCTCCTACCCTGGCGTTTGGCCCCTATTCTACCCCAATGTTAGAGTGTTGATAAGCCCTGGTGATAGAACGCGAGCGCTTGATGTCCGCAGGGGCGGGTGGTATAATAGCGGCGATGTTCCACCCGGAAGACCGCGTCCTGGTTGCCGTGATGAACAACGGGCGGGACTTTGAGATTGCCCGCGACCGGGGGTGGTACCGCATCCCCGTGCGGCATGCTCCGCCCAGCACCACCGAGGCCGCCGTGCTGGCCTTCTACTTCACCCGCGCCTTCGGCGAAGAGGGATGGGCCATTCACTGGTACGCCCCCGTCCGGGGGCACGAACTGGCCCGCCGCCGGGACCTCCTGCCCGAGGAGCCCCACCACCCCCGCGCCGATGACCTCTACTATCAACTCCAACTGGGCCCGCTGGTCCGCCTGGAGCGGCCCATCCCCAGCCTGCGCTGGCGGCGGATCACGTTCATTGAAACGACGTGGGACCGCTTCACCGCCGCGCAGGAGATCAACGACCTCTTCGCCTCCGGTGCGGATGGACTGTTCGTCACCCTGAAGGAGGCGGGATTCCAGCCGGAGCGGGAGTATCCTGTGCGCGAGGGTGGGGTGGAGTATGTGGTGGACCTGGCGATTCCGTGCAGGGAGGGGACGGTGCTGATCGCCGTCGGGGAACGGCCCGCTCCGCCGGGCGCTCTCTACTGTCCGGACGTGGAGACGGTCCGGCGGGCCGTCGCCGCGCGCGGGGGTGAGATGGGCCTCACACAAAGACACAGAGACACAAAGATTTACAAAAATTAACTAAAACTTTGTGCCTTTGTGTCTTGGTGTGAGGAAAATCTGCACCCTAAAACAGCGGGAGTTGGCGGGCCGGGCGGCGGCCGTCCAGCAGGATGAAGGGCGCGGCCCGCTCCGCCGCAATCCCCAGGGCGCGCAGGTCCTTCAGGTCCCGCAACCGGCCCCGACGACGCGCGGCGATCAGGCGGTCGGCGCCCTGGGGGCCGATGCCCGGTACCCGCAGCAGGGTTTCCCGCCCCGCCCGATTCACCTCCACCGGTGCCTCCGCCAGATGCTCCCGCGCCCAGGCCAGTTTGGGGTCCGTATCCAGTGGCAGGTTGCCGTCCGGCTGGAAGGGGAGTTCCTCCACGCTGAAGCCGTAATCCCGCAGCAGGAAGGATGCCTGGTAGAGACGGTGTTCCCGCTGCGGTGGGGTGAGCGGATGGGCCTCCAGCGGTGTCCCGGGGACGGGGCGGAACGCCTGGAAGTAGGCCCGGGCCAGCCCCAGGTGGCGGTAGAGGAACGCCGTCACGTGCAACAGTTCCAGGTCGCTCTCCCCGGCCGCCCCGACGACGAACTGGGTGGTGGAACTGGGAGCAGGGCCGGGCATCTCCCGGCGGAGTTCCTCTATCCAGCGCAGTCGGCGGAGGAGTTCGTCGGTGAACTGTTTGTGGGGGGCCAGGGCGGCCAGACGGCGGTCGTTGGGGGCCTCCAGGTTGACCGAGACGCGGTCCGCCAGTCGCATCGCCGCGGCCACCTGGTCCCGCTCCGCGCCGGGCATAATCTTCAGGTGGATGTACCCCCGAAAGCCGTAGCGGTGGCGGAGAATCTCCGCGGTGGCGATGAGTCGGTCCTGAGTGTGCGGCCCTCCGCCCAGGATGGAGGAACTCAGGAAGAGCCCCTCTGCGATACCGCGCTGGTGGAGTTGCAGAAAAAGGCGCGCCAGTTCATCCGGGGTGAAGGTGGCGCGGGGACAGTCCCGTCCGGCACGGAAGGCACAGTAGAAGCAATCCCGCTCGCAGGCCGAAGTGAGGAGGGTTTTCAGCAGCGCGATGCGCCTGCCGCCGGGCATCGCCGCGTAGTGGATGAAGCCGGAGAGGTCGGCCGGAAGCCCGACAGGGGCCGACAGGGGCCGTCCGGCGGCGCTCACCTCCTCGGCCGGCTCATAACAGGTCGCCGGCCCTAACCGTCGCAGTTTCTCTACCGGGTCCATGGTGGGGGCTCTTCCGAAGAGAACAGAAGTTCACTGATATTATACCACAGAATCTGATCGTCGGGGAAATCGGTGAGTCTGCAGGAGATGCGGGTTTGCGGTGGGCGGGTGCGATTTCCCGGCCGCTTGTCGTTGCCGCCTTCTATAGTACAATAGAGCCGCTTACGCGGATCAACCCGAAACGGAAATCACCCGTCAATCTTCGTGCCCTTCGTGTTCCCTTCGTGTCCTTTGTGGTTTTCAGATTTTTAGGAGAGCCGGGCGATGAAAATCCGCATCAAACTCCTGGCCCATTATCAGCAGTACCTGCCCCCCAATTGCTCCTCTTCTTCGTACGAGGCAGATGTCCCCCCGGACGCCCGGGTGGAGGACGTCCTGGCCGGACTGCCCGTGCCGGTGGAGGAGAGCGTCGTCCTGGTGAACGGGCGTACCCCTCAGCCGGGCCAGGCCCTGCAGGAAGGGGACGTCCTGTGCCTCTTCCCGGCCATCGGCGGCGGCTGATGGAACGAGAACTTCAATAACCACTCACCTCAGGAGGCAACATGTACGGCTGGAACGGCAGAATCCTCAGAGTCAACCTGACCACCGGAGAGACCTCCGTAGAAGAAGTGGACCCCCGCACGGCGCGGGACTTTATCGGCGGACGGGGGTGGGCCATCCGCTATCTCTACAACGAGATGGACCCCCGGGTGGACCCCCTCTCCCCGGAGAACAAACTGGTCTTTTCCACCGGCCCTCTCACCGCCACCCCGGTCCCCACCGGTAACCGGTACATGGTGACCACCAAATCCCCCCTGACTGGCGCCATCTCCTGCTCCAACTCCGGCGGCTTCTTCCCCACGGAGATGAAGCGCACCGGTTTTGACCTGTTCATCTTTGAGGGACGGGCCGGGCGACCGGTGTATCTCTGGGTGAACGACGACCGGGTGGAACTCCGCCCCGCCGACCACCTCTGGGGCCGGACGGTCTTTGAGACCGAGGACATGCTGCGGGCCGAGACCGACCCCCGCGCCCGGGTGGCCTGCATTGGCCCGGCGGGAGAACGACTGGCGCCCATCGCGGCCATCCTGAACGATAAGCACCGCGCCGCCGCTCGTTCCGGCGTGGGCGCGGTCATGGGCTCCAAGAACCTCAAGGCCGTCGTCGTGCGGGGCACCCGCCGCATCCCCCTGGCTCGCCCCGACGAACTGAAGGCCCTCGCCGACCAGGTGGTGGAGGAGGTCAAGCAGGCGGTGGCGGCGGGGAAGGCCACTCTGCGGACCTACGGCACCGCCTACGTCCCCCCCGTCACCAACGAAGTGGGCATCCTCCCCACCTACAACTTCCGGACGGGGGTCTTCGCCGGGGCGGAGGCCATCTCCGGCCGCACGCTCAACCAGAAGTATCTGGTCCGGCCCAAGGCCTGCTACGGTTGCCCCATCGCCTGCGGGCGGGTGACCCGGGTGGAGGACCCCATCTTCGGCGGCGAGGGGGAGGGGCCGGAGTACGAGACCATCGGCTCCCTGGGCAGCGCGTGCGGTGTGGACAACCTGGCCGCCATCACCAAAGCCAACTACATCTGTAACGAACTGGGCCTGGACACCATCTCCGCCGGGGTGACCATCGCCTGCGCGATGGAGATGTACGAACTGGGCCTGATCCCCGAGTCGGACATCGGACGTCCTCTGCGCTTCGGGGATGCGGAGGCCGTGGTGGAGATGGTCCGTCTGGCAGGCCTGCGGGAGGGGTTCGGTGACCTCATCGCTCAGGGGAGTTACCGGCTGGCCTCCCACTACGGCCATCCGGAGTTCTCCATGTCCGCCAAAAAGCAGGAGTTCCCGGCCTACGACCCGCGCGGGGCCAAGGGGATGGGCCTCCTCTACGCCACCTCCAACATCGGCGCCTCCCACATGGCGGGCGACACCGCCTACATGGAGGTCTTCGGCGTCCCCAAGAAGGTGGACCCCCTCTCCTGGGAGGACAAGCCCCGGCTGGTGAAGTATTTTGAGGACATTTTCACCATTATAGACGCGGCGGGACTGTGCGTCTTCCTGAGCATCCGCTACCTCTTTGAGCCCACGTACAACGTGGAGCCGGTGCGCATCTCCCGCCTGATGGAGTACGCCACCGGTGCCGGGTACGATGAGGAGACGCTGCTCAGGGCCGGGGAGCGAGTCTACAACCTGGAGCGGATGTTCCTGGTGCGGGCGGGGTTCTCCCGGGCCGACGACACCCTCCCGCCGCGCATGCTCCATGAGCCGATGCCGGAGGGGCCGGCGAAGGGGCACGTGGTGGAGTTGGACCGGATGCTGCCGGAGTACTACCGCCTGCGGGGCTGGGACGAGAACGGCGTCCCGACGCCGGAGAAACTGGCGGAGTTGGGGTTGCTGTAGAGGTGGACGGCTCCGAACGTGCCAGGCACTTTTGAAGTGCCTGGCACGTTCTCCCAACTGCGTAAGTCCTGTCCGGGTAACCGGCGACGGCGAAGAGGGTTTTGCGGCAGCCTTCGGCCGCCGCAAAACCCTTTCCTCCTGCTGACCAGAGGCGCTCCTTATTTCGGGGAGATTGTCCAGGTCATATCCCCGCTGAGGTTGGCCCCGTGCTCCTCGGCCAGCAGGTTGTTGTTGCAATCCTCGGCCCGCAGGTCGTACGTTCCCTCCGGGAAGGTGAAGGTGTACTCGCTGCCGGGGGCAATGGCATCTCCACCCAGCCAGTCCCCGCCCCACTCCGCACTTCCCGCCGGGGAAATGTAGATGTAGCAGATGGGGATGTCCAGTTGGTTGACCACCGTCAGCGAGGCCTGGGTCACGTCGGAGAGGGTCCAGGTGAGGCCATCCGCCCCGAGGGTGACGCCGTTCTGGACGTTCAGGGGGTTGCCGTCGCAGTCGTCGGCCCGCAGGTCGTAGGTGCCCGAGGGCACCGGGAAGGTGTGGCGCTCCCCCGCCGGTATGCTGGTGTCCAGTCCCAGCCAGTCTTCACCCCACTCTTTCTGGTCAACGGGGGAGATGTAGACGTAGCAGATTTCGTGACTGGAATTGTTGACCAGCAGGAGGGGGAACCGC
>JAPYWT010000266.1 GCA_028276215.1 Thermoflexus sp.
GTCGTCGTGGACAACGACGTTCCCGGCGGCGGATACTCCGAAATGGGGACCTGGACGACCAGCAACTATACCGGCTACCGGGGCGGTACCTACCGCTACACGACCACCGTCACCGCGACCGCCACGGCCACCGCCGCCTGGACCTTCACCGTCCCCGCCGACGGGGAGTACGCCGTCTATGCCTGGTACCGGCAGGGGACCAACCGTGCCCCCGACGCCCGCTACACCGTCCACCACGCCGGGGGCCGGACCGAGGTGGTCGTGGACCAGCGCGTCCACGGCAACACCTGGCACTACCTGGGCACCTTCGGCTTCCGCGCCGGGCAGGTCGCCACCGTCACCCTGAGCAACCTCTCCACCGTGGCGGGCCGGGCCGTCATCGCCGACGCGCTCCGGGTTGGGGGCGGGGTCTTCTCCAGCCTGACGGAGGTCTACACCACCACCGCCCCCTATCCCCCCAACAAGCCCTGGTGGGAGGTCGGCGCCTACTACCACGTCCAGCGTATGGGCCTGGACCCCTCCGGCTGGCCCTCCTACGGGTACTTCAACGACGTCGTCGCCCGGCCGATGTACGCCCGCTGGGAGCACGCCGGGACCGGCGAGGATGCCCTCTATATCTCATGGCACTCCAACGGCACCAGCAGCAACGGCTACCAGACCACCACCCGGGGCACCGTCACCTACATCTACAACGGCGAATGGATCACCCGCTCCGTCACCCCCGGCAGCGCCCAACTCCAGGACGCTGTCCACACCGAGATCATCCGCGCCCTGCGGGCCGCCTGGGACCCCGCCTGGCCCGACCTGGGGAAGCGGGCCCTCAACCTGGGGGAACTGCGGGAACTCTGGGACCCGGACCCCGCCGTCCAGATGCCCGGCGTCCTGATAGAGGTTGCCTACCACGACCACCCCACCGACACCGACGCGCTCAAGGAGCCCCGCTTCAACCAACTGGTGGCCCGTGCCATCTACCGGGGCGTTGTCCGGTACTTTGAGACGCGCGATGGCGTGGACCTCCCCCTCCTCCCCGAGCCGCCCACCCACCTGGCCGTGCGGAACCTGGGGGACGGACGAGTCCAGGTCTCCTGGCGTCCGCCTCCGACGGACACCCCTGGCCTGGAGAGCGACCCGCCCGCCGGTTACCGCGTCTACATCTCCACCGACGGCGTCGGCTGGTCGGTGGGGGCCCTGGTGACGACCACCGTCTACACCATGACGGACATCCCGGCGGAGCAACTTCTCTTTGTTCGCGTCACTGCCGTCAACGACGGCGGCGAATCCTTCCCGACGGAGGTGCTGGCGGCCCTCACCTCCTCCCCCGCCGCCTCCGGCGGCCTCCCCCTCCCCCGCTCCCACAAAGTGGGAGAGGGGGAGGGGGGCAGGGGGGAGGGAGTGAGGGCCCTCCTGGTCTCCGGCTTTGACCGCCTCAACCGCACCATGCTGGTCCCCGAAACCGACCCGGTGGAGGGGTACAACCTGCGGATGTTCCTGGACCGGATGAACGCCCGCAACTACGTCATCCAGCACGGGCAGGCGCTCACCCTCCCCTTTGACAGCGCCAGCAACGAGGCGGTGCGCGATGGCGACGTCTCCCTGGCCGATTACGGGTTGGTGGACTGGATGCTGGGGGAGGAGTCCGCGCCAGACCAGACGCTGGACCCGACGGAGCGGGTACTCCTGCGGGCCTACCTGGAGGGCGGCGGCGCGCTCTTCCTCAGCGGGACGGAAGTCGGCTGGCACCTGGACGGGCTGGGCGCTGACTCCGACTTCTACCGTACCGTCCTGCGGGCCCGATACATCGCCGACGACGCCGGGACCTACGTCGTCACCCCCACTGCGGGGTCCATCTTCGCGGGCCTGCCGCCCTTCCGCTTTGACGCGCCGGGGATGTACGACCCGGACTTCCCCGACGTCATCAGCCCGACCGCCGGGTCGGTCGCCGCGCTGGCCTACGTCGGCGGGGCCGGCGGCACGGCTGCGGTCCAGTACGCCGACGGCTGCCAGCGGCTGGTCTACTTCGCCTTCCCCTTTGAGACGATAGACCCCTCGGCCCGGTCGGCGGTCATGGCGCGCGTGGTGGATTTCCTGGACGAGTGCCTGGCTCCCTCCGTGGAGATTTCCATCCTCTCCCCTGCCCCCGACAGTGCCCACAACACCCCCCCACCCTTCACGGGCACCGTGAGCGCGGGAACAGGAACCGTCGTGCGTGTGGAGGTCCAGGTGGAACGGGACGGCGCATACTGGTCGGGCAGCGGCTGGGCCTCAGAGCCCCACTGGCTCACGGCTACGGGTACCCTCACCTGGACCTACGACCTGGCCTCCGCGCTGGACCGGGACGGCCTCTACCATCTGCGGGCCCGCCCCGTCCTCTCCGACCCGTCGGCGCGGGCGACGGCGACCGTCTCCTTCTTCTACGACACCCAACCACCCGCCCTGGCGACCCTCCTGACGCCGACGGGCGGCATCACCCTGGCCACGCTGCCCCACCTGGTCCTGCAGTGGGTTCCCCCGCCCCCGGACGGCGGCTCCCCTCTGGCCTCCGTCGTCGCGCTGGACGGCGAAATCCTCACCACCACGACGGCCTCCGTCTACACCCTCACGGCTATCGCGGAAGGCCCGCACACGTGGGGGGTACAGGTGGTAGACCGGGCCGGGAACCGCTCCGCCTGGGTAACCGACACCTTCGTCGTGGCCCGCCAGCGCGTCTATCTGCCCCTGGTCCTGCGGGACTTTGCCCCTCCCTCGCCACCGGGCCTGGTCAATGGCGGGTTTGAGACCGACGAGGGCTGGACGCTGAACCGGCTGGCCATCTACGATCCCTCTCTGGCCCACTCTGGCGCGCGCAGCATGCGGCTGGGCATCCTGCCCGGTGAGCCGGGCCAATTTATCTACTCCTCCGTCTCCCAGGCCTTCGTCGTCCCGCCGGGCCCGGCGGTCACCCTTCGCCTGTGGGTCTATCTCCGCAGCGCAGGAGACCGGGACGACCTCTTCTACATCAGCCTGTACGACGGGAGCGGGCAATACCGGCTGCTGAACCTGTGGCGACCGGGGGACCTGCCGGAGGGGGTGTGGGTGGAACGGCGGGTAGACCTGAGCCCCTACGCGGGCCAGCGGGTCACCCTCTACATCGGGGTGAAGAACGACGGGGATGAACAGACGGCGGCGATGAATGTGGATGATGTGGGGATTCCGTAAAAAATTCCCGGCGGGCCGCTGGCCCGCCGGGAATGCTGTGGTCTGTGGTCTATCGTCTGTGGTCCGTCGTCTGTGGTCTGTCGTCCATTATTCGTACCGCAGTGCGTCTATGGGGTTGAGCCGGGAGGCCCGCCAGGCCGGATACAGCCCGGAAGCCAGCCCCACGGCCGCCGAGACCAGCGTCGCCAGGAGCACGGCCTGCGGGGTGACCACCGAGCGGAAGTTCTCCACCAGCGCGGAGATGACCTGCGCCCCGGCGAAGCCGATGCCGATGCCGATCAGCCCGCCCGCCAGGGCCAGAGTGACCGCTTCCATCAGAAACTGCACCAGAATGTCGTGCCTCCGGGCCCCCACCGCCTTCCGCAGGCCGATTTCCCGCGTCCGCTCCGTCACCGAGACCAGCATAATATTCATAATCCCGATGCCGCCCACCAGCAGGCTGATCCCCGCGATGGCGCCCAGGAAGACCGTCAGCACGCCCGTGATGTTGCCGAAGGTCTGAATCAGGTCGGCCTGACTGAGGACGATGAAGTCGTCCTCGTCCTCAAAAGCGATGCGGTGTCGCTCCCGCAGGACGGCGCGGATTTCCTCCGCCGCGGCGTCCATCCGGTCCTCGCTGACCGCCTCCACCAGGATGTAGGAGACCCGATACTCGCCGTTGGGCGCGCGGGCGGAGAACAGACGGCTCTGGGCCGTCGTCAACGGGACGAAGACGGTGTTGTCCTGGTCGGTGAACGTGCCGCCCTTTTCCTCCATCACCCCGACCACCCGGAAGGGGACGTTATTGATGCGAACCGTCTCCCCGAGAGGCGCGGGGTTATCGGGGAACAAGGTCTCCACCACCGTCTTGCCCAGGACGGCGACCCGGCTCCGCCCCTCCACGTCCTGAGGGGTGATGAATTCCCCCATCGCCGGGCGCCACTTCCGCACCGTGACGAACTCCGGGGTGACGCCCTGAATCGTCGTCTGGGTCTGCCGTCCTCCGGCGCTCACCGTGCCGTTCCGGTCCAGTTGCGGCGCCACCCGCGCCACGTCCGGCAGCCGGAGAGGGTCCGACAGGGCCCGCACATCCCCCATAGTCAGCCAGCGCGCGGAAGTCATCCCGCCGAAGCGGCCCTGCTGCCCCACGTCGGGCAGGACGAAGAGCAGATTGCTGCCGATGCCCTGGAACTGCTCCGTGACGAAGACCTGAACGCCCTGCCCGGCGGCCATCAGGGCAATGACCGCCGCCACGCCGATGACAATCCCCAGCATGGTCAGCGCCGAACGCAACTTGTTGG
>JAPYWT010000015.1 GCA_028276215.1 Thermoflexus sp.
CGCTGGAAGCGCCCTTTCCCTTCGGTAGCCCTTCGGGAACCCGGGTTGCCAGGGTGGAGAGGGGCGCTCTCGCGCCTCATCTTCGCCTGAGCCTGGCCGTTTACGGCCAGGCGAAAAGGCCAGCGGCCCAGCCCGACAAAACTGGGACACACCCTTCCATGCGGAGATGGCGCCCAAACCTGCGGGAGGTGGGCAGTTACCCGGAGAGGAACGATCGGACAATGGGAACTCCTGGGACGCGGTGCACGGCCGGAAGGCGTCGGGCAGCATGAGTTTTGCTTCAGGGGGTGGTTATGCTTTCCGTCAGAGCATCTTCCCTGTTGGTGGTGGGACTGATTCTCGCTGCCTGCGCTCCGCTCCCCCTTCCCGTTTCGCCATCGCCGGTGCCCTTCGTCCCCCCTTTTTCAAGCCCCACGCTGTCTCCGACGAGCACTCCTGCGCCGATCAGCCCACCCGCTACAACCGCCCCGCCTCTCCCCGAGGCGCCCTTTGAGAACCGCATTTTCCGACAGGGAGAAACCTACATCCTGCAGTACCAGGACGCCCGGACGCGCCTTCAATACCGCTATACCCCCGCCACGGGCTCCCTCAACGACTTGCAGGTGGTGGTCGGCGACGAGCCGCCTTTCCTCCCCAGCAACTACGGCGGGCCGCTCTTCTTTGTGGAGGGAGACGACATCCCCATCTGGGAGACCGAACCCGAATGGTTCGCCAGCACTACCCGCATCGTGCAGGGCAGCATCCTGGAGGTCCACTGGCAGGCGCGCCTGGGGCAGGAAACCATCCCCTACACCTACCGCTTCTCCATCCAGGGCAAAACCCTGCGGCTGGAAGTGGAATCGCCATCCACGGCCCTTTCCGCTTTCACCCTGGACCGTTCCGAAAAGACGCCGGGCGGGCGCATTCTCACCGTCCCCTATCTGCCCCTGTTCAACCTTTTGTTCTACCGCCAGCATTTTCTCTCCGCATATTTTGACTGGGAGATGACCGGCGCCTCCCGCCTGGAACCGATGAACGAGGTCATTTCCGGGCAGTCGCTGGCCTTCAGCCAGACTGCCCATTACCTCCCCAACACGGCGGGAGAGCGCCGTCCACTGCACGAGGTCGTCTACCTGACCATCTCGGGCCGTCTGGAGGAGGTCCTCCCGCGCCTGCCCGCGTCGCCTTCCCCCTACCTCCCGTCGCTGGAGGGGAAGACGCTGCTGGACCTGTGGGCGGAGCGCCCCTTTGCTGAAGACGCTCGACTCGTGCAGGAACTGGCCAGGCGGGGCATCCCCGACCTGATCGTGTTACGCCACAACTGGCAGCGCTGCGGCTATGACGATTGCTACCCTTCCGTCCTGCCAGCAAACCCCCGTTGGGGCGGCGACGCCGGGCTGATTGAGCTCAGCAACGCCGCGCGGCAGGCGGGCTATCTCTTTGCCCTGCACGAAAATTACGTGGATATGTACCCCAACAGTGAGGACTTTGCGCCCGACCTGCTCGCCCTCACCCCCCAGGGCGACCCTGTCCCCGCCTGGTTCAACCGGACGACCGGCATTCAGTCCTTCCTGCTCAGCCCGCCGCGCAGCCGGGAGGTCGCTACCCGCTTTTCGCCGGAGATCCATCGCCGCTACAACACCGGCGCCGTTTACCTGGATGTTTCCACAGCGGTCAACCCGTCGGACAAGGTGGATTACAACGCTGCTGTGGAGGACAACGCCCGCCTGCGCACTCCGCTGGAAGCCTACCGTCAACTCCTGGAATATGAGCGGCAGGCGCGTCGGTCCCCCGTCATCGGCGAGGGGGGCCATCACCTGCTCTACGCGGGCGTTGTGGATGCCGTCCTGGCCGAAGACGCAGGCCGTCAACAACCCGGCGCACAGATCCCCCCGCTGGTCCATTTCGACCTGCTGCGCATCCATCCGCATACGGTGCGCTTCGGGATGGGCTTTTACCCCTGGTATTTCGCCCAGGGAGAGGGGCCCAAATGGTTCGGGTACACCGCTGAGGAGCACTATCGCTATATGGCCTATGAAATCGCCTTCTGCCACGGCGCCTATATCCCCACCCCCGACTCGCTGGGGGAAGACGAGCAGATGATCGCGTTCGTTGAACGGGAAGTGATGCTGGTGGCACCGGTCCACCGCCGCTGCGCGCAGGCCAGACCGCTCCGCATCCTCTACCGCGTCAACGGCGAGATGGCCGGTGTGGAACGCGCTCTGGCGGAAGACCAGCCCTGGCAGGTCTTCGTGGAGTACGATAACGGCCTCCAGGTGTGGGTGAACCTGCACCCCACCGAGGACTGGCCGGTGACCCTGCCGCAAAGGCCCTCGTGGGCATCCGGCAGCGCGCTGATAGACGGCGGGCGTCAGGATTTCGTGGGCGCGCCGGCATTTTCGTCGTACATCCTGCCGCCCAACGGCTGGCTGGCGGCGGAATGGCCGTAGGAAAAAATTCCCATTGCAGAGAGCAAGACGACGGTGTATTCTGTGGACGGGAAGTTTTGTAGCACAGGATTCATCCTGTGCCGTTTGGAGAGGAATCAAGATGTTACCTGGCAACTTTTTCCGGTCCATCCTCGCACGGGCATTGGTTGCTCTCGCCCTCGGCGGATTGGGCGCGTGGGCAGTGGCCCTGCCCGGCGAAGGGGACCTCCCCGCGCTGCTCTCCGCCCCCACCGTCCTGCCTACTGCGCCCGCCATTGCCGGGCAGGAAACGATCCCCGCCCAGGACTGGCCGCAACTGGGCCGCGATGCCCAGCGCAGCAACTATTCGCCCCTTCAGGTCAACCCGCCGTACTGCTACATCTGGAAGTGGTACGAGGTGCCGTTCGCCTCGCGCGCCCAGCCGGTGGTGGCCGCCGGCCGGCTGTTCATCGGCGGGCTGGACGGCGTGCTCTATGCGCGCAACGCCAGCACCGGCGCGTCGCTATGGACTTTTGCCGGTGATGGTAGCCCCATCCGCCATTCCGCTGGCGTGTTGAGCGACACGGTCGTTTTCAGCACGCACGGGGGCAACACCTTCGCCCTGGACGCTGCCACCGGCGCGTTGCGCTGGCAGCGCTCGACCGGCCGCGGCGCCACCGCCCCGCTGATGGACGCCGCGCGCAACCGTGTCGTCGTCGCCTCCACCGATGGCCGGCTGACCGCGCTGAACCTGAGCAACGGCGCGGTGGTCTGGCAGTATCAGTCCGACGCGCCCATCCTCACCACCCCGGCCCTCAGCCGTGATGGACGGCTGATCTTTGCCGGGAACGAGGCCATCCGCGCCTTCGCCGTGAACGCCGAGACCGGCGCGCCCGTCTGGGAGACGCAACTCTACGGCCAGAGTCTGACCGACCGCTACCCCGTGGTGCTGAGCGACACGGTGATCTACCGCTCGCAGCCGCTCTACGCCCTCTGGCAACTGCTGGGCGAGGGCGACACCGTGATGAATCAGGCCGGCGCCGTTAACTCCGACTGGGACGCCGACTGGAACGCCATCCGGCCCCACATCCAGACCTACCTGGCCGCCAACCCGCACAAGCAGACGCTCTTTGTGCTGGACGCGACCACCGGCCTCACCCGCGGCGTGGCGCCGGTGCTCTACACTTTCGGCGATAGCGACGTACCGGCGATGCCCGTCGTGCGTGCCACTGCGCCCTACACCGCCTATGTGATGTACCGCGCCCGCCAGGGCATCCAGACCACCAGCCCGTGGTCCGTGCACGTCTCGTCGCAGTACGACGCCGAACTGGGCCTGATGAGCACCCAAACGCTCAGCCAGATCGTCGGCCTGCGCACGGCGGACTATCCGAACTCCAACTTTAACTACGAGTTCCGCCTGACCTCCGACGAGCCGGCGGTGCTGACGATGGGCGGGAGCATCCTGCTGGTGGACAACTGGGAGCGCCTGGGCGGAATCAGCCTGACGACCGCCATCAGTGGGACGCTGGTGCACATCGGCACCGTCTCCAACATCTGGCCGGAGTGCGGCGGCGGGCCCGGCTCCGGCTGCGGACCGGAGGGCCCCAACCCGTTCTTTCCCCTCAGCGGCAACCCCAGTGACCCCGCTTATCCCTTCCCCTCGCCGCGCGTTAACGAGGGCGCCACGCATGCCGGTGCGGTGGTGGCGAACGATATGATCTACTGGCGCGTGATTGAGGGCGGGCTGGCCGGCATCGGCACGCGCACCGGCAGCGCCTGCCCCGCGCCGCTGGTCTACACCCGGACCCTGCCTCCGCCGCCCCCACCCACCCCGCCCGTCGTGACCACCACCCGCCCGCTCACCGATTACGTGACGCTGGACCTGACCGGGCCGGTATCCAATCCACCCGCCGACCTGGTGCAAAGACTGCGCGACGAGGTGCGCGCGCTGATCGCGCTGACGCCCTACCCGATGCCCTACTACTTTGAGCGCGGGATGACCAACCCGGCGATGTGGCCGCACAACTCCACCCAGCCGCCCGAACCGCCCTCGGTCACCTATGGGAGCTACGGCAATGTGGTCTGGCACGATTCGGGCGAGTTGCTGCTCACACTGGCCACGGCCTATCCCTACCTGGACCCAACCCTGCAGGTGAGCGTGACACGGTACGTCTCGGACGTGATCGCGCTCTATCCGCCCTGGCAGGACATGCCCTACGGCGGCGACTGGATGAACAACAGCGCCCCGCGCGAACTCTACCCCGTGCCCGACGACATCCGCCAGAACCTGAACAACTGGCCGCCGCCGGCCGCCAGTCCCCTCTCGCTCTATGCGGTCTGGCTGTGGGCCAAAAACACGGGCGACTGGGCGCTGGTGGAGAACCACTGGGCCGGCCTGACCGCGCTCTACACCGCGCGGCTCGGCGACCTGACCTACTACGCCGACATCGCTGGTGTGATCGGCTATGCGCGGATGGCACGGCAACTCTTTGGCAGCACATCGCCCACTTACACCCAGGCGGTGAGTACCGCCGTGAGCGCGCTGACCGCCGGACAGGCCATCACGCCCTATATCACCTACGCCCGGTCCATCACCCAGTACTGGACCCCGCGCGACGATCAGTCGGAATGGGCCACGTTCGAGGGCTGGTATCTGCCGGTGTTCTTTGGTCTCACGCCGGAGATCGGGCTATACCTGCGCGAGCAGACCGACGGCCTGGCCGCCGCGCACGTGCTCTCGCGCGAGACGGGCGACGGCCTGCGCTGGTGGTACATGACCCGTGCCGGCATCCACGCCGAGGAGGGTGAAACCGCGTTCGTGGCGCCGCTGGCGGGGTGGTCCCACTTTATGGCCCATGCCTACATCCTGGGCGACACCCGCAGCCAACTGCGCCGCTGGCTGGACCGGCCCTGGGGCCGCGGCGACCTGTATTCCATCCAGCGGCTCGTGGCGACCATCCAGGCCTTTGACGACGAACGGATCACCCCGCGCCTCTGGTTGCCGTTGGTGCTGCGGGGGTACCGGTAACGGTTGGCGGCTCAAGAGATAACGATGACGGGACGATCAAGAGATTCTGAGGAGGGCCGATGCATACTGTTTTCCGTCCTGCTTTATGGATCGCGCTCCTGGGGCTGTTGACCCTGGGGATCGGCGTCGGCCTGGCCGCGCCGCGCGCCGACGTTGCGCCTGCCGCACTACAAATTGTAGACCTGCAGGCCAGCGCCGCAACCGTCGGCCTGTACGAAAAGTTGGAACTCACCTTCCGCATCACCGGCAGCGGGGCGACCAACCCCTACTTCCCCTACGACCCCGCGCCGCCGCCTGGCGTGCCCGCTGGCGTGGGCATCACCGTGGACGCGCTGTTCAGCCCCGACAACTGGACCACCGTCATCACCCAGCCGGCCTTCCTCTACCAGCCCTACGAGCGCCGCTGCATCGTGGACAACGCGCCGGTGACCCCCTGCCCGCCCAACGGCGAGGAGTGGCTCTATCCGACGGGTGAGCCGGTCTGGAAAGCGCGTTTTGCGCCCCAGCAGACCGGCACCTGGCGCTATCGCGTGCGCGCCACCGACGCTTCGGGCACCGTCCAGAGTGCCGAGGGGACGTTCACCGTCGTGCCGTCCACCCTGCCGCACAACCACGGCTTTATCCGCATCAGCCCCACCGACCCCGGCTACTTTGAGTACTCCGACGGCACGCCCTTCATCGGCGTCGGGCACGGCGAGGGGGTCTCCGGCTGGCGCTTTACTTACGACGTAGATGACACGCTGGCGCGGCTGGAGGCCGGCCGCGTGAACTTTGTGCGGATGTGGATGACCGGCAGCAGTATCTTTATGGCGCCGTGGAACCCCTGGCACTCCCATCACCTGCCCGGCGAGGGCGGCTACTTCAACCCCGCCAGTCTCACCTACACCCACGCCTACACCGGCCACCTGGTCTCCCTGCGCCTGTGGGATTATGCCGACCCGTCCATGGAAGGGCGGCGCAACCCCTGCATGTTCCAGGGCTTTACCAACAACGTCGCCGTCCGGCCCAATACGACCTATCACCTGAGCGTGCGCCTGAAGACCGTCGGCGTGAGCGGCCCGCGCGACAGCCGCTATCCCTACGGCTTTGCCGTGCGCACCGGCGGCTGGCTGGGCGAGGCGTGCGCCGACCCGGCATCCACCGGCAGCGACAGCCGCCTGCTGTTAGGCCACGTCAACGGCACCACGCCCGGCTGGACTACGGTCACTGCCACTTTCACCACCGGCCCAGACGAGTACTTCCTGGACAACTTTTATCTGATCCTGGAGAACACCACTGGCGGCGATGCCTACGTGGACGAGGTCTCGCTGCGCGAACTGCGCAACGGCGTGCCGACCGGCCCGGAAATCCTGCGCAAAAACCGCTTCGCCTACCACCTGTACTTCGACCAACAACCCTCCTGGCAGTGGGATTACCTTTTCTGGCGTGCCGAAGGGGGCGAGGTGACGGTCCGTCCGGCAGTCCTGGAGAAGAACGACTGGATCGCCAACCATCTGGACGCGAACGGCAACCCGGTGGGCGGCTACTACGACCTGGACAACAACCGCTTCTACGCCGCGCCGGATACCGCCGTGCGCCGCCTGCACGAGTACTTCTGGCGCTATCTGGTCGCCCGCTGGGGCTATTCGCGCGCCGTGCATTCCTGGGAACTGCTCAACGAGGGTGACCCTTACAACGGCAACCACTACGCCATGGCCGACGCCTTTGGCCGCTTTATGCGCGGGAACGACCCCCATCGCCATCCGGTCACCACCTCCAACTGGCACAGTTTCCCGCAGGCTGAGTTCTGGGCCAACCCGCAGTACAGCGGCGTGGATTATGCCGACATCCACGAGTACGCCTGTTGCGGCAACCGCTATGCGGGCTGGGCGCAGAACATCGGCGCGCCGCTGGCCTTTGAGGACCGCCCGGCCTACGTCGTGGGCGGGCGGGGCCACTCGGTGCGCATCCCCGGCGCAACGCAGTTCAACAATGCCGGTAGCACCCCGCGCCACCTCATCATCCGTGGGCGGGGCGAATGGGTGATCCGCTACGAGATGAAAGCCGAGAACTTTACCGGCGCGTGCGAGTTCGGCCTACCCGACTCGCTGGCCGGCCCGCGCCTGATGTGGATCCTGGACGATACGCGCGGCAGCGTCGTGCCGCCGCCATCCGAGGAGGGCAAGTCCTGGCTGTGCACCGCGCCGGCCGGCACCTACGACTGGCGCGCCTTTGACAGTCGCACTACTCACGATGGCCAACTGGCGCCCGCCAGCGAGCGGATCATCCTGAACGATGATGAAGTGCACACGCTCGAGGTCGCCTTCCAGAACGGCTTCGGCACAGGCGGTCAGGCCTGGGTTGACAACGTGGAACTGATCGCGCCCGACGGCCGCCGCGCCTACCTGAACGGCGACTTTGACCTCACCTCGGTCATCTCCGACTCGGCGCACCTGGACGCCGCGCTCAGCCTGCAGATTGGCGGGCGCGCCCTCACCGGCCCGCGCCGGCCGGTCACCCGCGGCGAAGTGGCCATCGGCGATGAGAACGATTATCGCGGCGACGACCAGCACGACCAGCGCAACGACACGCAGGGCGTCTGGCTGCACAACTTTCTCTGGGCGCAGGTCAACTCCGGCGGCCTGTATGAACTCTACTGGGACGCGACGAACATCCGCCGCTACGACCTGTACTTTCACTTCCGCGCCTTCCGCGACTTTATGGACGGCATCCCGCTCAACAACGGGCGCTACGAAGACGCGCGGGCGACGGCCTCCCATCCCGATCTGCTCGTGCTGGGACAGGCCGACCGGCTGGCCGGGCGCGGTCATCTCTGGATTCGCCATCGGCAATACACCTGGCGCAACGTGGTGGATGGCGTGACGATTCTACCCGTCTCCGGCCAGATCACCGTTCCCGATCTGGTGACGGGCACGTATCGGGTCACCTGGTGGGACACCTGGGCCGGCGCGCCGACCGCAAGCCAACTGGTCACCACGAGCGGCACGACGCTGACCGTCTCGCTGCCGGCGCCGCTGTCCGCAGACGTGGCGCTCCAGTGGGAGCGGGTGTATCCCTACCGGGTGTTTTTACCTTTGATTTTGCGCTGAATTCCTGCGCATCGTGCTTCATAGCTTTGCCAGATGTTTGCCGTTTACATTCTGACCAGCCTTGAACCTGCTTTGCTCGTGCTCAGGAGGTAAAACCATGAAAGCCAGAATCCTTGTTCTCTGGCTTGTTCTAATTGGATTGTGTGGCGTCGCTCCTGCAAATTCTCCTGGTTTGAATGTCCCGGCCACGCTTACCCCTGCTCAGGGTGAAAGTCAAAATGGAGAGATACCGTCGCCAACGGCGCTTGCTCCAGTACGCCCCACCCGACCATTGCCGCCTGCCGCGCCGGACAAGTGGTCGCTCTGGACGAACGGCACCCAACTGCGCGGGGCCAACATCTGGCAGCGCATCCGCGTCCCCGACCTGGACGGCGATGAAATCATGGGCGACGGCTACATCGGCCCGCCCTATGTTCAGGCCGATTTCGACCGGCTGGCCGCGCTCGGCGCGAACTATGTCAACCTGTCCATCCCCGGCCTGTTCACCGAGCGCCCGCCCTATGTTTTGGACGAAGGCGCTCAGGCCAACCTCGACTCGCTGTTGCAAATGGCGGCGAATGCCGACCTGTTTGTGGTCATCTCCTTCCGCACCGGCCCCGGACGCAGCGATTTCACCTTCTATCGTGACGGCGCCGGGGTGTGGTATCCCCCCGAACTGCTGATTGAGACGGTCTGGACCGAGCAGGCTGCGCAGAATGCCTGGGCCGAGATGTGGCGCCATACCGCCGCACGCTATCGCTCCAACCCCATCGTCGTCGGCTATGACCTGATGGTAGAACCCAATGCCGATGAGGTCGCGCTGAACATCTACAACCCTGACGAGTTTTATCCCCAATACGCCAACACCATCTACGACTGGAATCGCTTCTACCCGCCGATTGTGCAGGCCATCCGCCAGGTGGACCCCGACACCCCCATCCTGGTCAGCGGGATGGGCTGGGGTTCGGTCCTATGGCTGCCCTATCTGCAACCGGTCAGCGACCCACATCTGGTGTTCGCCGTGCATCAATACGCGCCCTTCCAGTACACCCATCAGCAGCCCGGTGATAACCGCTCCTACCCCGGCGTTTTTGACCTGAACTGGGATGGACAACCCGACACGTTTGAGTGGAACTGGATGGCCAACTATTTCTCTCGACTGGACACATTTCAGCAACAGCATCCCGGTCCGCAGGCGGTGAATGAATTCGGCGTGGTGCGTTGGGCACCCAATGCGGCTGACTTTATGCGCGACCAGATTGCTTATTTTGAAAGACGGGGGATGAATCACGCCATCTGGGTGTGGGAACCCTCCTGGGAACCGTGGCGCACGGTGGGCGACAAGGCGATGAACTATCTGCTTGGACCTGACCCCAACAACTTTGAGGAAGTGGATAACGACCTGCTGCGCGTGATCCTGGATTCCTGGGCGCGCAACACCGTGCGACCATCCCAGTACCGGATGTCGCGTCTCTATCTGCCCCTGTTGAAGAGGTAAAATAATGAAACTCAAGGTTTTCGTACTTTCTTTATTCCTTGTCCTGCTGGGAATGAGCAGCGTCATCGCCACTCATTCCCCTCGTCTCACCGCCCAGGCCACGCCCACCCCGCTGCCCCTCTACCTGCCCCTGGTGCTGCGCGCGCACCCTGCGGCCGGCGCGTCCCAGGAGTGGACCCAGCATGCCCACGACGCGCAGCACACCAGTTATACCGCACAGGTCGTTCCCTATCCCTGGCGCTGGCGCTGGGCCTGGAACGGGCCGAACGCGGGCGGCGGCATTGGTAAGGCCACGACTGGCGGCTCGCTCCCCCGCAACGTCCAGCCAGTCACCGGCGGGGGGCGGGTCTATGTTGCAGCGGGCACCGACGGCGTCTTCGCTCTCAGCGAGGCCACCGGCCAGGAACTCTGGCGGCGGGGTGGCATCGGCGCCATCAATTCCACCGTCGCCTACGACGCCGACACCCAGGCGGTCTTTGCCCTCTCGGCCAACGGCACCCTCTACAAACTGCGCGCTTCCGACGGCGTCGTGCTGGGCCAGTTCGCCTCCGGCCAGAGCAGCACCCTACCTTTGCCTCCGGCCGTCCTCAGCGACCGAGTGCTTTTCTCCATGGGCAACTCGGTCTATGCTGTCAACAAGCAGACGATGGGGCAAATCTGGCGCTACAACGCAGGCACGGGCCTGACCGTTGCCGTCCCGCCCGCCTATTCCCCCTCGCGCGATCTGGTCATCGTCGCCACCGAGCCGGACCTCTACGTCCACGCCATTCGCAACGCCGACGGCGCCCGCCAGTGGCGCGTGCGGCCGGTGCACCCCAGCCGCAGTTTCAGCGACCCCACCGAGTACCGCCTGGGCTGGCCGGTGATCGCCGAAAGCGCCGGCTATGTGCTGATCAAGGTACGGCTGGACTGGCAGACCCTCTGGCGCGACTGGCCGCAGACCAACCCCGAAATGCGCCAGTTCCTCACCGACAACCCCGACCAGCAGGCGCTCTTCGTGCTGGACCTGGATGACGGGAGCGTCCCCTACGTCGCCAACGTGGGCCACGGCGGCTATGGCGACAGCGACTACCTGCCGATGGGGCCGCAGCCGGTGGTGAAGCGGTTGCCCAACGGCAAGGAGGTCGTCTATATCATCATCCGCGCCCAACATGCTTACGACTCCCGCTGGGACTCTCACTTCGGCGAGATGGTGTTGGACGACACCACCGTGAGCGGGTTGACCGGCGGCGACGTGCGCTTCATTGCCTTCGACTGGCCGCCCGGCTACTCCAACCCCTACCTGCTCACCGACGAGCAGCCGAACGTCTCTATGGCCGGCGATTACCTGTTCGGTGGGCACTGGGAAGCGGGCTTTGCGCTTCGGATTCTGGACCGCTCCGACGCGCGCGGCAGTTTCACGAACAAAATCACCAGCCAGCGCCTCTCCACGGTAGCGACCTCGCAGGACGACACCGGCGCCTGCGCCTTCAGCGCCTCCCACTACTGCGCCAGCGGGCTGACCAACACGCGGGAGTATGACTTTGGTTTCTACATCTATTACAACCAGGGAGCGGTCTACGACCAGTACTGGAGCGAATACGCCACCTGGGTGGTGAGCAACGATAATGTCTATTTTCGCAGTTGTGACGGCGCGATTGTGGCCCTGACGAGCGGCAACCCTCAATCTGCAACACGTAATCCGCAAAACGTAATACGTAATGGGCGTTACGCAGCCGCCTCCCCGGAGACCTATCAGCCCATCGCTTCATCGCCCGCCGCGGTCATCCCGCACCCCCAGGCGCGCCAGTGGGCCGGGCAGGCAGTGACTGTCACCGGCACGCTGCGCTACGTCTTCAACAACGGCAAACAGGTCCTGCTGGGCTTCTCGGACCCGCATCAGGGCAGTTTCAAGGCCATCATCCGCCAGGCCGACTGGGCTTCCTTCGGCGGGCCGCCGGAACGGTTGTACCGCGCGGGCCAGTGGGTGGAGGTGATCGGCCGGATCGCCTGGTACCAGGGCGACCCGGCGGTCTACGTCACCGCGCCGGAGCAAATCCGGGTGTTGGGCCCGGAGCAGAAAGGGGGCCACAATGGCCGCTGAATCTCATAAAAACAAAGGGTTCATCTTTTGGCTGACGGCGCTGCTGGGCCTGCTGGCGCTGATCGTCTCGGGTCCGCCCGTCGTCTCCGGCCAGCCCTTGCAGCCCACCGGCGAGACCTTCATCTACTTGCCATTGGTGATGAGGGGGTACTGCGCGCCGGAGACGCTGCCCCGCATCAACGCCCCCCGTTTCTTCGGCGATATTCCCTTTGAGCAGACCGCCATCGCCTGGTTCGGACAGGTCTCCCCCACGCAGAACTACGCCGACATCCGCGTGGGCTACAACGCCAACGAGTTGTACGTCTATCTGGCGGTCTTTGACCGCCACCTGTGGTACGACGAGAACCCCACGCCGCAGACGTTGACCCAATGGGACGCGGTGACGCTGCTATTGGACACGTCCGGTGGCAACACGCTCTCTCCGGCTTCCTGGCGCTTTGTGGCCCAACTCTACGGGGAGCCCAGCCCGGCGCGCCGCGCGGTCTACCGGGGGAGCGCGTCCGGCTGGCAGGCCGTGAGCGTCCCCTTCGGGGCCGTGCCCGGCTGGCGCGGCAACGCGCTGAACGATGATAGCGACACCGACCGCGGCTGGGCGATGGGCTTCACCATCCCTTTCAGCAGTCTGAGCCTGGCCTCGGCCCCCTCTATGGGAACGACTTGGCGGATGGCCGTCCTGCTCCACGACCGGGACTCGCGGGCCGGCCCGCCCGTGGGCGACCAGTCCTGGCCGCCTTCCGCTGCGCTGGCCAGTCCGGCCTGCTGGGGCTTCTTGACCTTCGGCATCCCGGCCTACCTTGCGATCGGCCCGGCTACGCACTACACCCTCATCCGCCGGCCCACCCAGAACAGCTCGCTGGTCCCGGATGCTGACGTAGGCGGCACCATCGCCAACCAGTGCCCCGGCGACGAATACCACATCTGGAACGTGTGGGGCGACCGCAACGACGGCCACGCCCCGGATTTCAACATCCAGAACCAATCCGACGTCGCCGACTGGCCCTGCTTCGCCAAATACTACATCACCTTCCCGCTGGATAGCATCCCGCGCGGCAAGACCATCATTTCGGCCACGCTGACGCTCTACCAGTTCGGCAACGCCGGCGGGCCGGGGGAGGCGCAGCCCTCGTGGATTCAGGTGCTGATCGCTTCGGCGGACTGGCGCGAAGAGACCATCACCTGGAACAACGCGCCGCTGGCCTACGAGAACATCGGGGGCAGTTGGGTAGGTGTGCTCTCTGAGCATCCGGGCTGGCCGGGGGTGCCGCGCACCTGGAATGTCTCCTACGCGGTGGCGCGGGCCTACGCGCGGGGTGAGCCGCTGCGCCTGGTGCTCTACAGCGCCGACTCAGCCTACCACAGCGGTAAGTACTTTGTCTCTTCGGATACCGGGGATTGGAACGTGGAGGGTCGCCCGCGGCTGGAGGTGTGGTGGAGATAGAAAGGGGTTGGGGGGCGGCTTCGCCGCCGCCCCCAAACCCTATACGTTCTTCCTATAATCGCACCCAGGCCAGGGGGCGGTCCGGCGCGGGATTCCCGACAATCCAGCCCGCCGTGCGCAGCGCGTAGCGCATCAGCCATGCCGTCAGCAGGTTCAGTCGGGGGAAGGGCTGGCCGCTGACCGGCTGGGTCTGGCGGGCCTCCAGCGCCTGGCGCAGGTCCTGGGCGGATCGGCCGGAGAAGAGGGTGGCCCCGGCGCCGATCATCCAGAACATATGGGCGTCGCTGGAGCCGACCCGGGCGACGGGCAGGGTGTCGGCCAGGGCCCGGGCGGTGGAGTTGCTTCGGGTGTGGAGCAGCCCCGCGTTGAAGACCTCTACTCCCACCAGAATCCAGGCCAGGTCGGGGTGGGCCAGCGCGCGGCGAATGGCCTCGGGGGTCAGGCTGTTCATCCCCCGCGCGGCGGGATGCGCGGCGACCGCGCATCCCCCCAGTTCGGCGACCCGCCAGAGC
>JAPYWT010000234.1 GCA_028276215.1 Thermoflexus sp.
CCCCCCAGGATTCCCCCCTCCCCGCGCCGCGCAGCGGCAGCGGGGCACGAATGATTCAGAGACATTAATGAACCTGGGGGCCGGGGGGAGGGGTGAGCCCAGAAGGTCAGGTGGCCAGGCGCCGGGCGTGCTGGGGGCGCTCTTGACGGCCTGGCTGGCCTACCGCCGCCTGCATGATCCGAACGTACAAACAAAGAGGTGGCCGTCACCTTCAAGGTGACCGTCACCTGACCGATGGTGCCCGGCAAGGCTGACTTCCACTCAGCGCAAGGAGGTCTCCATGTCCCAACCCCGTCTTGTCGTCAGCAAATGTCTGGGGTTTGACCACTGCCGCTATGATGGCAGCATCATCCCCGACCCGGTCGTGGATTCCCTCCGGCCGTGGGTGGAGTTCCTCCCCGTCTGCCCGGAGGTGGAACTGGGCCTGGGCGCGCCGCGCCCGCCCGTCCGGCTGGTCCGTGTGGGCGGGGAGGTCCGCCTGCTCCAGCCCGCCACTGGCCGGGACCTGACCGACGCCATGCGGGCCTTCGCCGCGTCCTTCCTGGACGGGCTCCCGCCGGTGGACGGCTTCCTGCTGAAGAACCGCTCCCCCTCCTGCGGGGTCAAGGACGCGAAGGTGTACGCCGGGCCGGAGAAGGCCCCGGCGGTGGGCGCGGGGCCGGGGATGTTCGGGGCGGCCGTCCAGGCCCGCTTCCCGGACCTGCCCGTGGAGGACGAGGGCCGCCTGACCAACCGGGCCCTGCGGGAGCACTTCTTCACCGCCGTCTTCGCCCTGGCCCGGCTGCGGGAAGCGGTCGGCACGGGGCAGATGGGGGCGCTGGTGGACTTCCACACCCGTCACAAATTCCTGCTGCTGGCCTACAACCAGGCCCGCCTGCGGGAACTGGGACGGACCGTCGCCAACCCCCAGCGGCGGCCCGTCAGCGAGGTGATGGAGGCGTACGTCGCCGGTTTCCGGGCCGCGCTGGCCCACCCGCCCCGTCGTCCCTCCGTCGTCAACGTCCTGATGCACGCCCTGGGCTACGTCTCCGACGGGCTCACTCCGGCGGAGAAGGGGTACTTCCTGGACCTGCTGACCGCGTATCGGGAGGGGCGAGTGCCCCTCAGCACGCCGCTGAGCGTCCTGCGGGCCTGGGTCCTGCGCTTCGGCGAGCCGTACCTTTCCGGACAAACCTTCCTCTCGCCGTTCCCGGAGGCGCTCCTTTCCCTTCGGGATTCGGGGAGAGGGGAATCATAGAGTAGCACAGGCTTCAGCCTGTATAGGGTAGCACAGGCTTCAGCCTGTATCAACGAGGTCCCGCCGTGACCCGAATGGAGCCCGAACGCATTCACCCGCTGAACGCGCGGCCCTTCGGCCCGGGCCGGTACGTCCTCTACTGGATGCAGGCCTCCCAGCGGGCTTTCTGGAACCCCGCGCTGGAGTTCGCCGTGGACCTGGCCGACGAGCGCGGGCTGCCCCTGCTGGCGGCCTTCGGCCTGACCCCGCACTACCCCGAGGCTAACCTCCGCCACTACGCCTGGATGTTGGAGGGGCTCCGGGAGACGGCGCAGGCCCTGCGGGAGCGGGGCATTGGCTTCGTCCTCCGCCTCCAGCACCCGCCCGACCTGGCGCTGGAACTGGCCTCTGCTGCCGCGGCCGTCGTGACCGACCGGGGGTATCTCCGCCACCAGCGGACGTGGCGGCGGTATCTGGCGGAGCGGGCCCCCTGTCCCGTCATAGAGGTGGAGGGAGACGCCGTGGTGCCGGTGGAGACAGCCTACCCCCGGCAGGCGGTGGGGGCGGCCGTCCTCCGCCGTCGTATCCTCCCCCTGCTCCCCCGGTTCCTCCGTCCCCTCCAGGAGCGGGCGCCCCGGATACGGGCCGACTTCGCGGAGCCTTCCCTGGACCCGGCCCACCCGGAGAAGATTCTCTCCCTCCTGGACGTGGACCGGACGGTGGGGCCGGTGGACCTCCCCTCTGGGACAGGTGCCGCGCGGGGGCAACTCCGGCGCTTCCTGGAGAAGGGGTTGCCCCAGTATGCGGACTTCCGCAGCGACCCCCGTCGGGACGTCACCTCCGGCCTCAGCCCCTACCTCCACTTCGGCCAGATTTCCCCGGTGGAGGTCGCCTGGGAGGTTTCCCGCGTCGGCGGCCCCGGGGCGGACGCGTTCCTGGAGGAACTGATCGTCCGGCGGGAACTGGCGCTGAACTTCGTCTGGTACAACCCCGACTACGACCGGTGGGAAGGGCTCCCCCACTGGGCCCGGGAGACGCTCCAGGCCCACGCCGCCGACCCCCGTCCCGCCCTGTACCCTCTGGAAGACCTGGAGGCGGCCCGGACGGACGACCCGGTCTGGAACGCGGCCCAATCCGCCCTGGTCCGGACCGGTCGGATGCACAACTACCTGCGGATGTACTGGGGGAAGCAGCTGCTGGTGTGGACGGCGCGGCCGGAGGAGGCACTGCGCATCGGCCTCTATCTGAACATCAAGTACGCGCTGGACGGCCGGGACCCCTCCAGTTACGCCGGGGTGGGGTGGTGCCTGGGCCTGCACGACCGCCCCTTCCCGGAGCGCCCCATCTTCGGCCGGGTGCGCTCCATGACGCCGGAGGGGATTCGGAGAAAGTTTTCTTTATAAGCAAAAGGAGGGAAAATGGCCAACGTACTCATCTGGGGTGCATCGGGGGGCATTGGCCGTGCCCTCACCGAAACGTTCGTCGCTGCAGGCCACACCGTGGTGACGGTGGCCCGCCGAACCGAGGGGCTGGATTCCCTGACCCCCCACGTCCTGGCCGGCGATGTGGCGGACCCGGAGGCAGTGTCCCGGGTGACCCGGCAGGCCGCGGAGGTCGTGGGGCCCATAGACGTCTTTGTCTACGCGGTGGGCGACATTCTCTCCGCGAAGGTCGCCGAAATGGACCTGGAGGGCTGGCGACGGATCCTGGATGCCAATCTGACGGGCGTCTTTCTGACCGCGCAGGCCCTCCTGCCACATCTGGCCCCGAAGGCCCACCTGTTCCTGCTGGGCGCGCAGCACGAACGGCTGCGCCTGCCCGGCCTGGGCGCCTACGCGGCCGCCAAGGCGGGCCTGGAGGCGCTGGCGGAGGTCCTGCGCAAGGAAACCCGTCGCCGGGTGACGGTAGTCCGCCCCCAGGCAGTAACCACCCCCCTCTGGGAGAAGGTCCCCTTCCGGATTCCTGCCCACGCTCTCTCCCCCCGGCAGGTGGCCGAGGCGGTCCTGCAGGCCTGGGCTGAGGGACGGGAGGGCATCCTGGACCTCTGATCCCGGGGCGATGCGCATCGGCTACCCCTGCATCAACCTCTCCCTGGACTGTCGCCCCAGCCGCACCCTCCGGCTGGCTAACCTCACCCCGGACCGCCTGCGGGTGCTGGTGGCCGGGAACCTGGCCTGCCTGGAGCGCATCGTCCGCTGGAACGCCGAACGGGGTCTCCTCTTCCTGCGCATCACCTCCGACCTGGTCCCCCTGGCCTCCCATCCGGCCAACCGCTTCCCCTGGGACGAAGCGTTCGCCCTGGATTTCGCCCGCATCGGCGACCTCATCCGGTCGGCGGGGATGCGCATCTCCATGCATCCGGGCCAGTACACCCTGCTCAACTCTCCCCGTCCGGAGGTGGTGGCGGCGGCCCGCGCCGACCTGGCCTACCACGCCCGTGTCCTGGACCTGCTGGGGCTGGACCGGACGGCGAAGATTCAGATTCACATCGGCGGTCGGTACGGGGATAAGGCCGCGGCGCTGGAGCGCTTCGTTCGGGAGGTGGAGCGGCTGGACCCGGCGGTGCGGGCGCGCCTGGTGGTGGAGAACGACGAGCGCCTCTTCAACCTGGACGACTGTCTGGCCGTGAGCCGGGCGACGGGGTTGCCGGTGCTCCTGGACGTCTTCCACCGGGAGGTGTATCCGGACGGGCGGACGTTGCCGGAGGCACTGGCGGCGGCCCGGGCCACCTGGGGCCCCCCGGACGGCCCGCCCATGGTGGACTACTCCTCCCCCCTTCCCGGGGGCCGTCCGGGGAGCCACGCCCACACCCTGGACGAGGCCCACTTCCGGCGCTTCCTGGCCGAGAGCGCCCCCCACGACTTTGACCTGATGCTGGAGGTCAAGGACAAGGAGCGGAGCGCCCTGCGCGCGCTGGAGATTTGGGCCTCGTTCCGGTTGGGTAACTATTCAGGCTTCCTCACCCCACCCCCGCCGCCTGCGGCGGCAGCGGCGAAGCCGCTGGGGGAGGGGTGAGGCTTAACAATTATCCGGTCGGGTGTATAATTGGGGTGACCGCCGTTCCCCCAGAGAGGAGATGCCGGATGCCCCACGAGACCGTCGCCCAAGCCGCAGATGTCCTCCTGGAGGTCCTGGGCGCCCTGGGCGTGCCGGGGACCCCCCTGGCCCGCCGCGCCGTCGGAGGCGTGGAAAGCCTCCGCCGCTCCCAGGCCGCCCGCCAGCGCCTGGAGGGACTCCTGCAAGAAGCCGAAGGGGACTTTGTCCAGCAGGCCCGGCAGCAGGGCCTGGAAGACGCCGCCGGGTGGGTCGCCTCCCTCCCCGTCCAGAACCTCCCCACC
Organism: Thermoflexus sp.; assembly: GCA_028276215.1. Classification (GTDB taxonomy): domain Bacteria; phylum Chloroflexota; class Anaerolineae; order B4-G1; family DUEL01; genus SpSt-77. The sequence continues at coordinate 4,555 of JAPYWT010000234.1, forward strand.
TTCCGCCAGGCGCTGGAGAGCCTGCGGACACACTGGGACGAGAGGGCGCTGACAGAGCGGCTGGCCCAGGAGTTCGCCCGCCTCCCCGGCGTCCCCAAGAAGGAGCAGGCCCGCGCCCTGGCCCTCTACCTGGCCTGCCTGCGCGCCCGCCTGCTGGCCGACGAGAACCTGCGCCCCGTGGTCGTCGCTCTCAGCACCCTGCGCACGGAGGCGGGGGTGGAGCGCCTCCTGGAGGCGGTGGATGCCCTCTACGGGGCCGTCAACCGCCTCCTGGGCCTGCCCGCCGACCTGGTCGCCTGGCCGGTCCAGACCCTTTCGGGAATTGCCGAACT
>JAPYWT010000267.1 GCA_028276215.1 Thermoflexus sp.
CTCCTGACCAAAGGTCAGGAGAGGGGAGGGGGTGCCGCCGCAGGCGGCGGGGGTGGGGTGAGGTCCAACCGCTATCAGCGAGTTTGCAAGTGGGCAAGTTGGCGAGAGTCGCGCTGGGTTCTCTCCTCCTGCTGGCCTGCATAGCGACGGGACTGCCCGCCCGACCGACGCCGACCGCTCCGCCGACCCCGCCTCCTTCCGACCTCTCCATTGCCCCTGAGGACGTCGTCCTCTACCCGCTGCCCGTTCCGGGCCCAGGGGGACGGTGGCTCTACTACCGGGGCGACCGGATTTCCTTTGACGTCACCCCGCGCCATCTGGGCGCCATCCCGCCCCAGGACCTGACCGTCCGCATCTACCGCCTGAAGGGGACGGAGCGGGAAGTCCTGGCGGAAGGGACCGTCGGGTATCCGACCTTTGACGGGGTGCCGCGCGCCCGCCTGACCTGGGCATGGGACACACGGGACGCCGGGGGGCGGGAGACCCTGGTGGTCCACCTGGACCCCGACGACCGTGTACAGGCGGGGGACGAGGACCCGGCCAACAACGGGGTCACGCTGACCGTCCGGTTCATCGCCGACGCCGCCCGCCCGGCCCCCGAGGCCGCCGCCACCTGGGTGACGACGACCACCGACTGCTGTATCATCCACTACCTGACCTGTACCCGTGCCGAACGGGACCTCTCTGTGTTGACGGACGTCACCAACCGGGCCGTTGCTCTCGCTCAGGACCGTCTGGGGACCCGACTGGCGTCGCCGTTGCAGGTGTACTTCATCCCGCGGGTGTTGGGGCACGGGGGATATGCCCAGGAAGGCATCGTCCTCTCCTATCCGGACCGTCCCTATGCGGGGCTGGACCTGGAAATGGTCCTCCGCCACGAGGCCGTGCACGTGCTGGATGCTTCGCTCGTGGGGCCGGCGACGCCCGCTCTCCTGCGGGAAGGACTGGCGGTCTGGATCGCCGGGGGCCACTACCGACCAGAATCCATCCCCGCGCGGGCCGGGGCGCTGGTCCGCCTGAACCGGTACATCCCGCTGGCGCAACTGGCGGAAGATTTCTACCGCCACCAGCACGAAACCGGGTATCTGGAAGCCGCGGCCCTGGTTGCCTACCTGGTGGAGACCTACGGCTGGGACAAGTTTCTGACCTTCTACCGTCAATCCGGCGAACCAACCGATACGCCGCCCCCCGACGCTCTGGACAGCGCGTTGCGCCAATCCTTCGGTGTCGGACTGGAAGAGACGGAGTCGGCCTTTCGGGCCTGGTTATCCAGCCAGCCCACCACCTCCGAGCAGGCACGGGACCTGGAACTGACCGTCCGTCTCTTTGACGCCATCCGCCGCTACCAGCGAACCCTGGACCCCCCGGCGTACTTCCTGAGCGGCTGGTTCCCGGACCCCGCGGAGGGGGAGCAACAGGGGATTGTCGCCGACTTTCTCCGCAGCCCGCGCACTGTGCGCGCCGTCGCCATAGAATTGCTGTTCACCGCGGCCCAGGAATCGCTCCAGCGGGGCGCGCTGGACCAGGCCGCCGTTCTGGTAGAGGGAGCCGAACGGGCACTGGACGGGGATTTCTCCGCGCCACCGGCATCGGAGTACCTGGCCATCGCGCGGGCCGTCGCCGCGCGGGGCGGGGAAGCGCAGCGGGTGGAACTGGAAGGGGACAGAGCCAGCGTCTGGGTCACCACCAGGGAAGGCGCCGCGGCCTGCTCCGCCCCCCAGATGTGGACGCTGTATCGCGCCAATGCGGGCTGGATAGCGGGAGAATAGCCCCGTGATTGGTAACGATCAGGCTTCCTCACCCCACCCCCGCCGCCCTCGGGCCGAAGGCCCTTCGGGCCGAGGCCTGCGGCGGCAGCGGCGAAGCCGCTGGGGGAGGGGTGAGGCTGACAGTTACGTCCTTTTGACCGCTGTGACATTGCTCTCCAGCGCCGGGGTCTGAATCCCCTCAAAGACCTGCTCCCGCCTCATTCCAGGAACCCGCTGTGCGTTGAACCATCGCGCGCACTTGACTTTTCCGAATTCCCGGCTATAATTATAGCCAAAGCGGGTGTAGTTCAGCGGTAGAACGTCAGCTTCCCAAGCTGAATGCCACGGGTTCGAATCCCGTCACCCGCTCCTGGGTAGCCCGGTGCGCCACCGGGCTATTTTTCTATCCGGAGGTGAAGGCACAATGAGGGACCCATCCCGTGGCCGCTTTCCCTGGTACGGCTGGCTCGGCGCGCTCATCGTCCTCGGGGCGGAAACGGGTCTGATTCTCCGCCAGCCCTTTATCTCCCGCTGGTTCACCCCCATCGTCTGGACGGGGTACATCCTCTTCGCCGACGCCCTCTCCTTCCGCCTGCGGGGGCGTTCCCTCATCCGGAGCCAGCCCCGAGAGGCGCTGATGATCCCCTGGCTCTCCGTCGGCTGCTGGCTCATCTTTGAACTCTATAACGTGCGTCTGGGGAACTGGTATTACGTCGGTGTGCCGGAGAACCCATGGGTGCGGAACCTGGCCTACCTCTGGTCCTTCGCCACCATCTTCCCCGCCATCTTTGAGACGGCGGACGTGTTGGAGGGACTGGGCCTCTTCCGGCGGGTCCGGGTCTCGCCCCGACCGATGACGCCGCTGGGGAGCGCCCTGTCTTTCCTTCTGGGAATCGCCTTCCTGACCATTCCCCCGATTCTGCCGGCCCCGGCCCGTCCCTATACCTTTGCGTTCGTCTGGACGGGGTTCATCCTGTTCCTGGAACCGGTCAACCGGCACCTGGGGGCGCCGTCCTGCTACCGGGCGTGGGAGGAGGGCAATCCCCGCCCCGCGCTGCTCCTGCTGGCCGCGGGGGGCGTCTGCGGGTTGCTCTGGGAGTTCTGGAACTACTGGGCCACCGCCGGGTGGCGCTACACCATCCCCTGGCCTCTGGACTTCGGGGCCCACTACTTCCGGATGCCGATTCTGGGCATGCTGGGCTTCCCACCGTTCGCGATGGAGTGCTACGCGATGTACCACTTCCTTCGGCGGATGCTGGGCGGGGAGAAATTCTGGTAGTGAGGAAGATATGTCCTACCTGGAACAGGAGATTCTGGAACAACCGGAAGTACTGGAGCGATTGCTGGAGCAGGAACGGGGCACGGTGGAGGCCGTCGCCCAGGCGATTCGGGAGCGCGCGCCGCGCTTCATGGTACTGGCCGCGCGCGGCAGTTCCGACAACGCCGCCCGCTACGGCCAGTACCTGCTGGGGGCGGTGAACGGCCTGCCGGTGGCGCTGGCCACCCCCTCGCTCTTCACCCTGTACCGCCGCCCACCCTGCCTGGCCGACGCGCTGGTCGTCGCGGTCTCCCAATCCGGCCAGTCGCCCGACATTGTGGCGGTAGTGGAGGAGGGGCGGCGGCAGGGGGCTCTCACCCTGGCGGTCACCAACGACCCGACGTCCCCGCTGGCCCGGGCCGCCGAATGGGTCGTCCCCCTGCATGCCGGTGCCGAGCGGAGCGTCGCCGCGACGAAGACCTACACGGCCTCTCTGCTGGCCCTGGGGATGATCAGCGCTGCGCTGGCTGGCGATGAGGAGATGTTCGCCGCCCTGCGGACGGTGCCCGAGGCTATCCGGCAGGTCGTATCATCGGCGCCAACGATCTGTCGGGCCAGCGAGCGGTACCGGTATATGGAGGCGTGCGTGGTCGTCAGCCGGGGCTACAACTACGCCACGGCCTATGAGATTGCCCTGAAACTCAAGGAACTGACCTACGTCCTGGCCGAGCCGTACTCCTCGGCCGACTTCCAGCATGGCCCGGTGGCGCTGGTGGAGAAAGGGTTCCCGGTCATCGCCGTCGTGCCGGAGGGGGCGGTAACCGCCGAGATGGTGGACTTCCTGCGCCGTCTGCGGGAGCGGGAGGCGGAACTGGTGGTCATTTCGGCGCGGGAGGAGGTCCTCTCCCTGGCACAAACCCCGCTCCCGCTGCCGGAGGGGATTCCCGAATGGCTCTCTCCAATGGTCGCCGTCGTGCCCGGGCAACTCTTCGCTCTGGGGCTGACGCAGGCCCGGGGACTGGACCCGGATCAACCGCGCGGCCTGCAAAAAGTCACCCGAACCGAGTAGCGGATGGGGGAGGCGGATATGAACGGTATGGAATGGATGGGGAAGTGGATGGTTTTTCTGGGGCTGGCTCTGGCGGCTATTGGTGGTCTAATCTGGCTGATGGGCCGATTTGCCGGGATGGGGGACTTTCCCGGCACTCTGCGCATTGAGCGCCCAGGGTTCACCTGTGTGGTCCCCATTCTGGGGTCCATCATCCTGAGCCTTTTGCTGACCATTATCCTGAACATCATTGTACGGTTGCTGAAATGAGGGGGTTTGTAACTACCTACCAGGGAGCCCCCGGGCAAGCGCTATCAAAGACGCGGCGAAGGCATGCCCCTGTAGCGCAGGCCGCCAGGCCTGTATTCGCAGGCTAAAGCCTACGCTACATTATCTGCAAAC
>JAPYWT010000268.1 GCA_028276215.1 Thermoflexus sp.
GTAATTACCTACCACGAAGGGCACAAAGTACTCACAAAGGACACAAAGGGATAAAATATCATCCTTCGTGCCCTTTGTACGGCCTTCGTGTCCTTCGTGGTTTTTATGAAACGGTTCTTGGGTAGGTAGTCACCCTGGAAGACAACTGGGCTTGCGGCAGGGCCGCCGCTGACCATCCCACGGTACATTATCTCCAATTCCCGGCGGATGTCAAGAGCACCCGGCCGCGCTCCCAGAACCCCACTTGCTTCCTTTGCCGCTATCAGGTAGAATACAGGCGCAGGGGGAGACCCGATGGGCGTGGTGGACGAAATCAAAGAGCGCCTGGACATCGTGGACGTCATCGGCGCCTATGTTCCCCTCCAGAAGGCGGGGCGGTACTACCGCGCCCTCTGCCCGTTCCACGCAGAAAAGACCCCCTCCTTTTACGTCTTCCCCGACTCCCAGCGCTGGCACTGTTTCGGCGCCTGCAGCGAGGGCGGGGACATCTTCACCTTTGTGATGAAGCGGGAGGGCTGGGATTTCGCCACCGCCCTGGAGGAACTGGCCCGCCGGGCCGGGGTGGTCCTGCGGCCCCGCACCCCGGAACAGGCCCGGATGGACGAGGAGAACGCCCGCCTGCAGGCCGCCGTCGCCGAGGCCGCCCGGTATTACCACCACCTGCTCCTCCACGCCCCCGAGGCGGCCCGGGCGCGGGAGTATCTCGCCCGTCGCGGCCTCTCCTCGGAGACGATTCTCCGCTTCCAACTGGGCTACAGTCTGCCGGCCTGGGACGCGCTGCGGGCCCACCTGACCGGGCGCGGTTTCACCCCCGCCGAACTGGTCCGCGCCGGCCTGCTGGTGGAACGGGAGGACGGTTCCACCTACGACCGATTCCGCGACCGGCTGATGATCCCCATCCGCGACCCCCACGGCACGACCGTCGGCTTCGGCGCCCGCACGCTGGAAGCCGAGGGGGTCCCCAAGTACATCAACTCCCCCCAGACCCCCCTCTTTGACAAGGGGCGCCTGCTCTTCGGCCTGGATATGGCCCGGGATGCCATCCGCCGGGAGGAGTGCGTTGTCGTTGTAGAGGGGTATATGGACGTGATGCAGGCCCATCAGGCCGGGTTCGGGAACGTCGTCGCCCAGATGGGCACCGCGCTCACCGAGACCCAGGTCCGCCTCCTGAAACGGTACACCCGGCGCCTCATCCTGGCGCTGGACCCGGACGCGGCGGGCATTCAGGCCACTCTGCGCGGCCTGGAGGTGGCCCGGGAAGCGATGGACCGGGAACTGACCCCGGTCTTCAACCCCCGGGGGCTGGTGGGGTTTGAGCGACGGCTGGGCGCCGAAATCCGCGTCCTCACCCTGCCCCCTGGCAACGACCCCGACGACCTGATCCGTCAGGACCCGGCCCGGTGGCCCGTCCTGGTCCGGGAATCCCTGCCGGTGGTGGAGTTCGTCCTGGGACAACTCCTCCGCCAGACGGACCTGGAGGACGCCAAGGGGCGGGCCCGGGTGGTGGAGGCGATGCTCCCTCTCCTGCGGGACGTGGGCGACCCGGTGGAGCGGGAGACCTACGCCCAGAAAGTGGCCCGCGCGCTGCGCCTGGATGCCCGTACAGTGCTGGCCCGCCTCTACGAGGCGGAGCGGCAGGCCGCCCAGCGCACACCCGTCGTGGTGAGCCCCGAAGGGCAACGGGGTGGCGTGATCGCCGACCTGGAGGGCTACTGCCTGGCGACGTTCCTGCACCAACCCTGGCTGCTGGATGCGGTCAACCGGACGCTGGAGGAGTGGGACATCCCCCCTCTGAGGCCCGGCGACTTCAACGACCCGGCCTGCCGGGCCGCGCTGGAGGCCTGGGAGGAGATACTGGCGGAGGGCGCGGCAGACCCGTCCATCCTGCGGGAACGGTTGCCGGAGGCCGTTATATTCCGGCTGGACAGCCTCCCGGAGCCGCCGTCCGACCTCTCCGACGAGCAGTGGCTGCGGGAGGGCATCCAGGCCGCCCTGCGCCTCCGGGAACGGAACCTCCGGCGTCGCAAGGCGGAACTGCGGGCACTGACCGAAGAAGCCCCGCCGCTGGAGGTGGACCGATACGGTCAGGCGCTGGAGGAAAACGCCCGCGCCCTCCTGCGGGTTCAGCAGGCTCTGTACAACCGTTGTTGGGCACTCTCACCCACCGGGGTGGAGACGCCCTTCGTTGAAGGAGAAACCCGATGAGTCCGATGAGTCGGGCCTCATCTTCCCCCAAAAGTACGCAGGACGAGAAACTCTTCCTGCCAGACGACATGGCCCTGGACGAGTTGGCCCTGGAAGAAGAGGAGCCAGCGGTAGAAGAATTGGAAGACCTGGACCAACTGGAAACGCTGCTGGAATCGGAGGAACCGGCAGCAGACCCTGTCCGGGCCTACCTGCGGGATATTGGTCAGGTGGCCCTCCTGGAGCCGCACCAGGAGATGTGGCTCTCCACCGTCCGGGAGGCCGCGACGTTTCTGGCGGATGCCCGGGAACGGGCCCGAAAGCGCCTGCGTCGCCCCCCCACCCACCGGGACGTGTGGGAGCAACTGGTCCGCGATGGGCTGGCCATATGGGATCACATCGTCCAGTCATGCCGGAACGGGGGCATCTCCCCGCCGGATTTCTCGGCCATTGTCCAGGAAGCGCGCGCCCTTCATCACCAATCCCTGCCGCCCATCCGGTCGTATACCTATGAGTTCCTGGAAGCGACCGACGCCTCCGTAAAGAACGGGCAGGGCGGCGACCTGACCCGTCTGATGATGGAGTTGCTGATCTATCTCCTCCTCCTCCCGGAGGCCACGCTGGACCTTCTGCGGGACCACTGGGTCCGGGAGGGCCGTCTACCCAGCGCGCGCCGGATGCGCCGGTTCGCCCCTCCTGAAGAGGCTCTGGCCCGGGCCTGGGCCGATGTGGACGGGCGGGCCGCCGAGGCCCAGCAGAACCTCATTCAGGCCAACCTCCGGCTCGTCGTCAGCATCGCCAAAAAGTTCATCGGTCGGGGCATCGCCTTTCTGGACCTCATCCAGGAGGGCAACCTGGGCCTCCTGCGGGCCATCCGCAAGTTTGACCACACCAAAGGCTTCAAGTTCTCCACCTACGCCACCTGGTGGATCCGCCAGGCCATCAGCCGCGCGATTGCCGACCAGTCCCGCACCGTCCGCATCCCCGTCCACATGGTGGAGACGATGAGCCGGATGGCCCGGCTGCAGCAGCAGTTGACCCAGCAGTACGGGCGGGCGCCCACGCCGGAGGAACTGGCCCTGGAGATGGGCCTGGTGGAGGAAGAAGACGCCGAGATCATCCGGCAGGCGATGGAGGAGGGGAAGCCGATTCCGAAACCCGTGGAGCACCGCCTTCGCCAGGCCACCGCCAAAATCCGCGCCATCCTCCGCCTCTCCCAGGAGCCGGTCTCGCTGGAGACACCGGTCGGAGAGGAAGAGAGCGGGAACCTGGGCGAGTTCATTGAGGACGAAAGCATCCCGCCCCCGGACGACGCCACTTCCCGGCACCTGCTGGAAGAGCAGATTCGCAGCGCGCTGGACGTGCTGAACGAACGGGAGCGGGCCGTCCTGGAACTGCGCTACGGCTTGCGGGACGGGAGGGCCCACACCCTGGAGGAGGTCGGTCGGGAACTGGGGGTCACCCGGGAGCGCATCCGTCAGATTGAGGCCAAAGCGCTGCGCAAATTGCGCCACCCCGTCCGCAGCCGCAAACTGCGCGACTATCTGGGGTGATAAGCCTCACACAGAGACACAAAGGCACAAAGAATCAAAAGAATCAAAAGAATCAAAAGAATCAAAAGAATCAAAAGAATCAGAAGAGTAAAACTCAAAATCTTTGTGTCTCTGTGTCTTTGTGTGAGAACTCAGGAGTTCCCCGTGTCTCCGGTACGGTTCTGGCAGAAGATCACTCGTTGTCTGCGGAAAGGGGAGGTATCCTCTCCGGCGGAGATGTCCCCGGCCGCAGGGGCTCCGCTGGTGGAACCCTCGCGGAATGGGGCGCTGGACGAAGTCCTGCAGAGCACCGTGGAGCGCCTGCTGGAGGATGAGGCGCTCACGGCCGACCTGGTGGACCCGGCGGCCCGTTATCTCCTGGACTGGGGCATCGCCCGGGCGACGGCAATTGTGCGGGAGGCCGGCGCGTCCCCCGCAGAGGCCCAGGCCCGCCTGGCCGCGCTGCGCCAGCAGATGCGGGCCCTGGCCCGTCGGGTCGGCGAATTGCTGCCGGATGAGCAGGTAGCGGCCCTTCAAAAACTGCTGACCGAGGAGGGGCAATGAAACGACGCACTCAAACCGTAAACTGGACGTGGAGGAGCATCCTCCTGTTGATTCTCTTCCTCCTGCTGGCCTGGGCACTGCGGGAGTTCGCCGGGATTGACCTGCTGGGGGGCGGAGAGGGGATCACGGACACCGTCGCCGGGGACTGGATCGCCGTCTACTTCACCAC
>JAPYWT010000269.1 GCA_028276215.1 Thermoflexus sp.
CCGCGGCGCCCCCTGGACTTACCCCTCCTGCCCGGGGCGCTTCCAGCGGCAGGGCCCCCGATGGGCATGGTAGGGGAGAACCACGTGGAAAGTGCTCCCCGGGCAACGCTCCTCGTCGTACCCCTCGCTCTCCACCCAGATGCAACCGCCGTGGCCCTCTATGACCCCCCGGGCAATAGAGAGTCCCAGCCCCGGTCCCCCACCCTTGAATTTGCACTCGCCGGAAGAGTGCAGGTCTATGCTCCCGACCCGGTAGAACTTCTCAAAAATCAACTCCTGGTCCAACTTGCTGATGCCGATGCCCGTGTCGCTGACGGTGACCTCAAAGTGTTCCTCGTCCAGCGGGCGTGCCTCTATGGTGATCCGTCCACCATCCGGGGTAAACTTGATGGCGTTGGAGATGAGGTTGCTGAACGCCTGCACCAGCCGTTCCATATCGGCGCGGATGAGGGGGATGCTATCCAGGCCACTGGTGGTCAGCGTCAGACGGCGCTCCTGGAGCGCATCCTGCCAGAGTTCCACCGCCGTGCGGATGACACCCGCCAGGGTCGTCGGGGCGAAATGGAAACTCATTCCGGTCTCCAGCATAGAGGCATCCAGCATCGCGTTGATAATCCGCTCCAGACGGCGGACCGGGCGGGAGATGTTCTCGGTGATGCGGACAATCTGTTCCTGCGTCAAAGTGTCGGATTGTGCCAATTCGCTCAGGACATCGGTATACCCCCGAATCTGAGTGAGGGGGGTCCGCAACTCGTGGGAGGCGATGCTCAGGAAATCGCTCTTCGCCCGGTCCAGTCGCTCCAATCGTTCGTAGGCGGTACGGAGGCTCTCGTTGAGTTGCATAATCCGGGCGTTCAACTCCTGCAGGCCCGCGAACAGCCGCGCGTTCTGCAACGCCACACCCGTTTGATGAGCCAGGGTGGATAGGAACTCCACAATACGGGGAGCGTAGGGCTCTCCGGTCCGCTGGGGGCCCAGCGCCAGCAATCCCGCCAGTTCCCCCTCCGCCCGGATGGGCAAATAGATCTCCATCTCCAGAGCCCGCAATCCCTCCCGTTCTCTCGGTAGCGCTTCTTTGAGAACAGGGTGATGTTCTACTTCGTACTGGAAAAGAGGGGCATCCTGTTCCTTCAGACGAACCAGGAGGGGGCTGATGGGCTCCAGTTCTATCGGGTCCGTGGGGATTTCCCCCAGCGCCGGTACGGGCCGCAAAACCAGGCTCCCCCGCTCTGTCTCACTGGCGATCAGCAGGGCTCCCCGTCGGACGTCCAGGACCTGGGCGACCGTCTGGACGGCGGTCCGCGCCAGTTGCTCCAGGTCCAGCACGGTACTGATGGTCTGGCTGTAATCCCGCAGAGTCTGCGCGGGGTCAAAGCCTACCCCCGCCAGCAACCGGTCCACCAGCCGCACCAGCGCCTGGTACAGGGGAAGATACACCAGGGCGACTCCAACAGCCAGAAGGATGACCAGGGTGGTAGAAGAGACAACCCAGATCGCGGTCAGGCGCTCCACCGCCAGGACCACACCTGCCAGCAAACTCGCGGTCACCGCGAAGAGGAACAGGAAGCGGAAGATGGACCTCAGCGCCGCCTTGACGCTGGGGAGCCAGAAACTCAGAACCCCCCGAAGCAAAGCGATGGCACCTGCGGCATGGACCAGGGGACCGACGATGCGCAGAGGGCCCAGCGGGAGGAGGGTCAGCGCCTGCCCGGCCAGCACCGCGTTCGCCGTCAGCAGCCAGTACAGCGCGCGGTTGCGGCGGAAGGCCATCCGGCTTCGGAAGAGGTCAACCGTCAGGGCCACAATGGTCCCCAGGCTGAAGGCGACCCAACTGCCCGTGCCAATCCGATCCAGCGGGAGCAGGGAGGGCGGGACCAGGAGGAAATACCCGGTTGCGACCAGCAGGATGGCCGTCCAGGTAAAACCGGCGGTGGCAACAACGGGCCAGAACGGGTATTCCAGAAACAGGGCAATACAGGTCAGATACCCCGTCGCCAGCGCGACCGTCAGGACCGGGATGAGCGCGCCCGCGCTCTCCGTGACCACCGGCAGGAAAATGGCCTGCAGGTCGGCCAGGGCGACGGACGCAATCCAGGCCAGACTGAACCCCAGATAGGCCAGGGCCAGTTTCTCCCGGGCCTCTTTCCCCCTCCGGAAGAGGAGAATCAGGAACAGGATGAGGTGAACCAGCCCCGTTCCAATCCCAACGCCAGCACTATAGGGCCAGATTTCCATATTCCCACTTCACGTTTCACTTTTCACGTTTCACTTTTCACGTTTCACTTTTCACGCTTCACTTTTCACGCTTCACGCATATCCATAGAACCCCCGCCCCGTCTTGCGCCCCAGGTGCCCGGCGGCGACCATGCGCTTCAGGAGCGGGCAGGGCCGGTACTTGTCGTCCCCCAGTTCCCGGTGGAGGACCTCCATGATGTTGAGCACCACATCCAGGCCGATGAGGTCAGCCAGTTCCAGCGGCCCCATCGGGTGGTTCATCCCCAGTTTCATCACCGTGTCTATCGCCTCCACCGTGCCCACGCCCTCCATCAGCGCGTAGATGGCCTCGTTGATCATCGGGCAGAGGATGCGGTTGGAGATGAAGCCGGGGTAATCCTGGGCCTCCACCGGTACCTTATCCAGCGCCTTCGCCAGGGCCACGACGGTGGCCGTTGTCTCGTCGGAGGTCGCCAGGCCCCGGATGACCTCCACCAGTTTCATCAGCGGCACCGGGTTCATGAAATGCATGCCGATGACCTTGTCGGGCCGACAAGTGGCCGCGCCCAGTTGGGTGATGGAAATAGAAGACGTGTTGCTGGCCAGGATGGCCTCCGGGCGGGTCAGGCGGTCCAGTTGGCCGAAAACCTCCTGCTTGACCTCCAGCCGCTCCACCACTGCCTCCACGACCAGGTCGGCATCGGCGGCGTCCTCCATCCGCAGCGAGGTCCGGATGCCGCTCAGGGCGGCGTCCCGCTGGGCGTCGGTGATGCGGCCTTTGGCGTGGAGTTTCTCCACGGACTGGCGGATGGACGTCTGGGCCCGATCCAACTGCTCCGGGATGACGTCTATGAGGGTGACGGTGTAGCCGTAGGTGGCGCAGACCTGGGCGATGCCGCTGCCCATGGTGCCGGCGCCGATGACGGCGATGTGATGGATGTCCATCATTTCCTCCTTCTGTGATTGTTCAGCCCCACCCCACCCTCGGCGGCCTCGCCGCTACTCCCTCCAGGTTTGACCTTTTCGTCCGCGGGATAGAGGAAATAAATTTTTCATTGCGGCAGCGAAGCCGCCGCGTCGTAGGGGCAACCCCTCGGGGCGAGAAGCCCCCTCGGGCCGAGGCCCTTCGGGGCCGAGGGCTTCGGGGCGTGGCCCTTGCGGTTGCCCTTCCGGGGCAGGGGCAAGCCCTACCCCTACAGTTGTTGCACCAATGCGGCCTGCAGGGTGACCTCCCAGGACTGGTCCGGCCCCAGCGCCAGGTCCCACCAGGCCAGGGTGCAGGTGCCCTGATAGACCCGCTCGTAGCCGGCCTCGGAGTTGGAGACGGCCTCCAGCGGGAAGTGCCAGAGGGTCGCCGGAACGCTCAGGGTAAGGGTCACCTCGGGCTGACGCCCCTCCGCGGCGCTCCGGGGCTCACTACCAGCCGGACGCCCCTCCGCTTCGCTCCGTGGCTCACTACGAACCAGGTAGGGGAAGTTGAGGGTGAAACTGGTCACGTCCCGGACTTCGCCGGTGTCGGCGGGGCGGCGGGTGACCTTCTCACGGCCCCGCAGAATCCGCAGGAAGGCCGCCTCGCCCCCGCCGCCCAGGACGCCCCAGTTCATCTCCACGCCAAAGCGCAAGATGAATCTTGCGCTACTCATCAGGCGGTAGTGGACGGTCAGCAGGTTGTTGCCGGGGGTGACCACAAACCGCTTCTCCACCTGCACCGGGATGGGCTGGTCGCCCACCCAAACGGTTCCGTTCCGCGTCAGGATGAGGGTGAGGCCAGCAGGGTCCTCTTTCACCTGCACCCTGTAGGGCTGGTTGACGAAGTCCCCCTGCTCCCCGTACTGAGCCCGGTAGAAACCGTCCAGCGTCGTATCCGGGTGGAGGAAGTGGTCCAGGAACGCCGCCCGACGGTACCAGTCGTGGAACAGACGGGTGTGGACGTCCGGTTCTTTGACCCGCACGCCGTCGGGCCGGTCAGGCTGGCCGGGGAGGACCAGACGGCCCTCCTCCGCGGCCCGCAGGAGTTCCTCGTGGTACCCCTCCCGGCGGCGGGTCATGGTGTTGAGCAGGTTGTAGCGGACGGCGCGCCAATCCCATTCCACCAGGGCGCCGCCGTACGAGGGCTTGAAGGTCAGCACCTGCCGGTCGGTGTTCAGGATGATCTCCGGACGCCCGTCAGCGTCCAGGTCGCCCTCTTCGGTCCAGACCCAGGACTCCCGGCCCACGCGGGCGCTG
>JAPYWT010000272.1 GCA_028276215.1 Thermoflexus sp.
GGAGGACGCGCCCATCGTGGAGGGCCAGACTGGCGAAACGGGTGGCGGTATCCAGCGCCAGGAGCATCTTATCCCCCAAACAACGCCCGACGCAGCGCCCGAAGGAGGGGGAGGTAGGCGTCTCCCTGGGCGATGAATAGCAACCGGCGCCGGTCCCCGTTAGCGAATTCCAGACGAACCCAGAGCCGCTGGGGGGGTAAAATCTCCATCGCCCGTTCCGGCCACTCCACGACGACCACGGTGTCGGCGTCCTCCAGCCAGTCCTCCAGCCCCAGGCTCTGGGCTTCCCGGGGGTCCTGCAGGCGGTAGAAATCCACATGGAGCAGGCGCTGGGAGTCGGAGGCCCGGCGATGTTCCCGCACCAGCACGAAACTGGGGCTCAGCACCGGAGAGACCGCGCCCCAACCCGTGCCGATGCCCTGCGCCAGGACCGTCTTGCCCACGCCCAATGGCCCCTCCAGGCAGATGACCTCGCCCCCGCACAGCAGTTGTCCCAGCCGCGCCCCAACGCGGCGGGTCTGCTCCGCGTCGCGGGAGAGCACTTCCAGCGAATCCGGGCCCAGAATTGGAGTCATCGGGGAGGATTATACAACGGTTGAGGGAGAGGAGCAAGAGGAGGAGCGGGTTGTGTGAGTATTTCTTGACAGATTCCCCCGCGCGTGGTAGCATGAAATAGCGAATTTTAGCACTCTCGCTACGAGAGTGCTAAAATTCATCCCGATTCGGAGAGACTGCCTTTGGGAATGGTAGGGGAGGCGGAGAAGCGACAAATCTGCCGCAAGAGGTTTGACGGACGGGTGTTTTCCTGGGCGCTGGCGCTGCTGCTGCCGCTCTTTGCCGCGGTGCCGGCGCTGGTGAACCCCATTGAGGAGCACGCGGTGGACGCGGCGCTTTTCCACGTCTACCGCGCCGTCGTTTTCGCCGCCGCGCAGGCCGACGGCTGGCTCTACCCGCGCTGGGTCCCCGGCATCAACGGCGGCCTGGGCGGGCCCCTCTTCACGTTTTACTCCCCACTGATTTATTTCTTGATGACGGTGTTCCACGCCCCCGGCGTGCCGTTTGCCCTGACCTGGCGGCTGGTGGTGGCGCTGGCTTTTGTGGCCGCGTCGGCGGGGACGTTCGGCCTGGGGCTGGCCCTTTTCCGCCGGGCCGACGTGGCGCTGGCGGGCGCGGCCCTCTACACCTACTCCCCGTATCTCCTGCGGGAACTATTTGAGCGCGGGTCGCCCCAGGGGGTGGCCATTGCCTTCTACCCCTGGGTCCTGTGGGGCCTGCTGGCTCTGGCGGAGCGCCCCACGGGTATCCGTCTGGCCCTGGCATCGGGGGCCTGGGCGGCCCTCATCCTCACCCACAACGCGGGCGCGCTCCTGGCTCTGCCGGTCCTGGTCCTCTGGTGGGGCTTCATCGGCCTGCGCAACGGCCCCCGGGGGGCCTTGCTGACCGCGCTGGCCCTGGTCGGCGGGCTCCTGCTGGCCGCGTTTTTCCTGCTCCCCTTTATGGCCGAACGGTCGGCGGTGCAACTGGCGAACGCCACGGACACCTCGTGGGCTTCGCCGACGACGGGGGTGATGTCCCTGGGCGAGTTCTTTGCCTGGCCCCTGGTCTTTGACGTCGGTCTGGCGAACAACGACACCGGGCAGACGCTGGGGCCGCTCCCGGCGCTGCTGATCCCCCTGGCGCTGGCCGCGGCGCCCTTCCTGGCCCGACGCGGGCGGTGGGCTGAGGCGGTCCTGGCCGGAGGACTGGCCCTCTGGGGGGCCTTCGCGCTCTGGATGCAGACCGCCTCTGCCACTCCCGTCTGGGCGGCGGTCACCCCGCTGGGGGTGATGCAGTACCTGAATTTCCGCTGGCGGCTGCTGGCCCCGCTGGGCCTGGTAACGGCGATAGGGGCCGGGCTCCTGCTCACAATGACCCCGCGCCGCTGGGTTGGCCCGCTGGCCGCGCTGACCGTCGTCCTCGGCGTCGGGATCGCGCTCCCGTCCCTCTATCCGTCTCTGCTGACTCACCACGCCGACGTCCCGCGCGATCCCACCGTGGCCGACGTGCAGGCGTTTACCCTGCGCTCGGGTTTCCCGGACCTGAGTTATTTCCGGGAACTGCTCCCCCGCTGGCGGACCGTCCCCTTCACGCCCGAGGAGGCGGACCGCATCGCTGCTTCGCCCGTCTCCAACCTGCCGGAGGGGGGACGGGTGCTCCGGTGGGAGCGGCGGACGGGGATTCTGGAGGCGGAACTGGAGACGCCGGTCGCTTTTCAGGCCGCCCTGCACGCCCTCTACTTCCCCGGCTGGGCCGGGTACCTGGATGGTGTCCCCCAGCCCCTGCAGCCCGCCGAGGGGAGCGGTTACATTCTGATGAACATCCCCGCCGGACGGCACACCGTCCTCCTGAAATATGAGGGCACGATGGCCCAGCGCGTGGGGGGATGGGTGAGCGGGCTGACCGCGCTGGCCCTGCTGGCCCTGGCGGTCTTCTGGCGCAGGCCCGCTGTGGCACAGGATTTATCCTGTGATCCGGAACAGGATAAATCCTATGCTACAGTGCAGGATAAATCCTGTGCTACATGGATGCATCTCAAACCTCGCTGGTGGGTGGCGGGGCTGCTGGTCGGGCTGGCCGCGCTGAAGACGTTCTGGCTGGACCCGCACACCACCTTCCTGCGCCATAACTCCACCTGTCAGTCTATCCACGGCGCCCAAGAGCAGGTGGACGTCTGGTTCGGGGAGACGCTGCATCTCTGCGGGTACGCCGTCTCTTCTGACCGCGTCGCGCCGGGCGAGTGGCTCTCCGTCACCTTCTGGTGGGAAATCTCCCAGCCGGTGGATCGGGGGGCTAACAGTTTCGTCCACCTGATCGGGCCCACCGTCAACCCGTCCACCGGCACCCCTCTCTGGGGGCAGGAGGACAAGCAGATGGGCATCAACTGGTGGCGGCCCGGTAAGATGTACCGGGATACGTACACGTTCCGGGTCCTCCCGGATGCTCCGCCGGGGGTGTATCGCCTGGAGGTCGGCTGGTGGGACCCCCAGACCCAGCAGCGTTACTCGCCGCGCATCGTGCGGGGGGCGGGCATCGCGCTTTCGGAGTGGAACTCATTGCTGGTTGGCACGGTTATTGTCCCATGACCCCTTCCCGCCCTGGTCTTTACGTTTTCCTTTTCACGTTTCTGGCCTTGCTCTACAGCCTTACCGTCCCCCTCTTTGAGGGGAACGACGAGTCCTGGCATTATGCCTACGTCCGGCACATCGCGGAGGGGAAGGGGTTGCCCCGCCAGCCGCCGGAGCAGTACCCGCATCTGGCCCGGCAGGAGGCCAGCCAGCCGCCCCTCTACTACCTGCTGGCCGCAGCCCTGACCCGCTGGGTGCCCCAGGAGGACCTGCCCGCGCTCTATGCGCGGGAGAACCCGTACCCCACAGTTCTGCCGGTGGCGTACCGGGACAACCAGAACCACTACGTCCATACCGACGCCGAACGGTTCCCGTATCGGGGCGCGGCGCTGGCGATTCGCCTGGCTCGCCTGCTCTCCGTCCTTTTCGGTGCCGGGACGGTCTGGGGGACGTACCGCCTGGCCCGGAAACTGTTCCCGCAGGAGGAATGGGTGGCGGCGGGGGCGGCGATGATGGTCGCTCTCACGCCGGGCTTTCTCTTCACTTCTGGCCTGGTGAACAACGACGCGCTGGCGGCCTGCATCGCCACCTGGGCGCTGGTGGCTTTGCCTCACCCCTCCCCCTGCCGCCGAAGGCGGCGGGGGTGGGGTGAGGTCGGCCTGCTTCTGGGCGCGGCCGCGCTGACCAAACTGAGCGGCCTGCTCCTCTGGCCCTTCGCCGCCCTGGTGCTGGGGGTTTACCACGAAGACACAAAGACACGAAGTTTAAAAAATTTTTCCTTTGTGTCTTCGTGTCTTCGTGGTTTGGTCCTGACCTTTGGGGTGGCGCTGGCGGTCTGTGGCTGGTGGTACCTGCGCAACTGGCGCCTCTACGGCGACCCTACCGGCCTTTCGGCCATGCTCCCGCTGGTGGGGCACCGGGAGGCGGGCTTCGGGCTGAGGGAGTGGTTGCAGAGCGAGGCGGAACTGGTCTGGCTCTCTTACTGGGCCGTCTTCGGCTGGTTCAACCTGGCCGCGCCGGGCTGGGTCTATCGGGTCTACGCCCTGCTGACATCTCTCGGGGTTGCCGGGCTGGTGCTCTTTGCTGTGCGCGCGGTGCGCCAGAAGCGCTGGGGCGACCTGACCGGGGCGGCCTACCTGGCCCTCTGGTCGCTGATCGTCGCGGTGGGGCTGATGCGCTGGACGCTGACCACGGGCGGCTCCCAGGGGCGGCTGCTCTACCCGGCGGTCGGTGCCCACGCCACCCTGCTGGCCCTGGGGTGGGCGCAACTGGTCCCGGCGCGGGCGCGCCGCTGGCTCT
>JAPYWT010000273.1 GCA_028276215.1 Thermoflexus sp.
AATACCTGGCCGCCGCGCTGACGGCCGCCCTGGCCGACTGGCAGCGCCGGGCCGGTAGCCGCCGGGAGGAGACCGCCAGCCGATGGCGACTGCTGGGACGATGGGAGCAGGTGGGAAGGGAGTAGGAAGACGGAGTAGGGAGTAGGAAGTAGGAAGTAGGGAGTAGGAAGCGGGGGAGCAGGGGAGCGGGGGAGCGAAGAGGCGGGGGAGCGGAGGGGCGGGGGAGCGGAGGGGCGGGGGAGCGGGGGAGCGGAGGGGCGGGGGAGCGGAGGGGCGGGGGAGCAGGGGAGCAGGGGAGCAGGGAATACATAGTACGGGATACGCAATACGCACAGGAGTTACGCAGTTGGTCTTTTTTGCCACGAATTGCACGAATTTACACGAATGACTTTCCTGCAAAAACTCACCGCAGAGACGCCGAGAGCGCAGAGTTTTACATCAGTATAATCTCTGCGTACTCTGCGTCTCGGCGGTGAAATGACCTTTTGGCAGGAGACTCACGAATGAAAAGAAACAAAATTCGTGCCAATTCGTGAAATTCGTGGCGAATTCCAAACGGAGCACGGGATGAAATACCGGGTTGAGGTGGAAGGGCGGATATTTGAGGTGGAAGTCCGGCCGGATGGGACGGTCTGGGTGAATGGACAGCCCATGCAGGTGGACGTGGAGGGGATGGAGGGTTCCTTCCAGTCCCTGCTGGTGGGTCATCGCTCCTACGAAGGATGCGCGGAAACCACTGGTGAGGAATGGCGTGTCGTGGTGGAGGGCCGGACGTATCAGGCCCGGCTGGAAGCGCCCCACCCTGCCCTACCGGAAATCGGCAGACCTTCCTGTACGGCGGGGGCCGGAGGCCCGGCCCGGGTTACCGCCCCCCTGCCGGGCGTGCTGCTGGAGGTGCGGGTCGCCGAAGGGCAGGACGTGCAGGCCGGGACGGTGGTGGCGGTGATGGAGTCCATGAAGATGAACCTGGAACTGCGTGCGCCGCAGGACGGCGTCGTCCGTTCCCTGTGCGCCCGTCCCGGTCAGGAAGTGGCCCAGGGGGAGGTGCTGGCCGTCATCGGATGAAAAAACTCACCCCTACCACCGACCGGCGATGGGCGTCCCGCAGGCCGGACAGCCCTCCTCCCGCAGACCGTTCTGTACCCGCCATAATCCCCAGCGCCGGATGACCGCCTCCCCGCAGGACGGGCAATACGTGTTCTCCGCCGGATGGCCGGGGACGTTGCCGATGTAGACGTAGCGCAACCCGGCATTCAGGGCCTCCTGGTGAGCCCGTTCCAGCGTCTCCACCGGGGTCGGTGGGGCGGTAAAGCGGTACGCCGGGTAGTAGCGGGTCAGGTGCCAGGGAGTATCGGGCCCCAGTTCTCCGGCAATCCGGGCCGCAATGCCCGCCAGAACCCCGCGTTCATCGTTGACGCCCGGGATGACCAGCGTCGTGACTTCCACCCAGACCCCCCGTTCCCGCGCCCGCCGCAGGTTGCGCCAGACCACCTCCACGTCCGCCCGACAGTACCTCCGCACTGCGTCGGCGTCCCCCTTGACGTCCACGTTCATCCCGTCCAGCCCGGCCTCCACCAGAAGTTCCAGCGCCTCGTCGGTCATATAGCCATTGGTGACAAACGTATTGTACAGCCCGGCCTGGCGGGCCAGCCGGAACACGTCCAGCGCCCACTCCAGGCTGAGCGTCGGCTCGTTGAAACTGATGGAGGTCCCCTGACAGCCGTACCGGATGGCCTCCGCCACGAACGCCTCCGGGGAGTAGAACTGGCCCCCGTCGGGCGGGCGTTTGGAGATTTCCCAGTTCTGGCACCAGGGACAGGCGAAGTTGCAGGACCACGAGCCGGACGTCAGCGCCACCGTACCGGGGTAAAAGTGGTAGAGGGGCTTCTTTTCTATCGGGTTGGCGGAGAGAGAGGAGACGATGCCGTAGATAAGGGTGACCAGGGTGCCGTCTTGGTTCCGGCGGGTGCCGCACCAGCCGGTCTCGCCGGGCCGGAGGACGCAGCGCCGCTCACATGTCCGGCAGCGCACCCGTCCGGCGGACGGGTCGCCGACCGGTTCCTGCAACAGGGCGGGGCGAACGGGATGAGCGGGCATGATAAATCTTATGCTACAGTTGCTTCTCCGACCAGATGGACGCGCGCCGACGGGGGAACCCACCGCTCCACCCAGGCCGAGAGACGGTACAGGGCCTCGTTGAAGGCCAGATAGGTGGGGTCGCCGACGGGGATGAGCGCGACCGGTTCCAGGCCAGCGGACCGGAGGAGAGAGGTCAGGCGGGGGATGGTGTTGGCCCGGTAGAGCGCGGGGAAGGTGTCCGCCTCCGCCCGTCCGTAGAGCCACTGCACGGCCCGGCCGCGCGTCCAGCGCAGCCACCGGTTCAGGGCCAGCAGGGGGTGACGGACATTGGGGGTGAGAAAAACGAAGTGGCCCCCCGGCGCCAGCACCCGGGCCACTTCCCGAAGCGCCCGCTCCGGGTCGGGCAGGTGCTCCAGCACCCAGGAGCAGCAAACCAGGTCAAACGAACGGTCGGGGAAGGGGAGGGCTTCCGCCCGACCGGCCGCGCGGGGCAGGCAGGCCAGTCGGTGCTCTGCCAGCGAGGCCCGGTCGGGGTCCACGCCGACCACCCGGCCGGCCCGCCCGTGCAGTTCCTCCACCACCCCACCCCGCCCGCAGCCCAGGTCCAGCACCCGCACCGACGGCCCCAGATGGGCCGCCACCCGGTTCCGGTAGACGTGCGAGGCCGGCTGCCAGCCGGGATGCTCCTCCGCATATCGGCGACGATAATCTTCCTGCTTCTCCAGAGAGAGAAAGGGCATGGGGTAAGTGGGTATGTGGGTATGTGGGCAGGCGTTATGTTGTCCGAAGGGATTTGGCGCGCACTCGCTCCATAAAGCGTTCCGTGTCTATCACCACTCGCTCGTGAACAGCCTCGCCGATTTTCTCCGAGTCGTCCCAGGCCTCTATGTGGAAGGTCAGGCGGCGGCCCTCGGCGGCGACCAGGGTGGCCTGAGCGCGTACCCGCATCCCAGGCGGGGTGGCCGCCAGATGGCGGACGTCTATGCGGACCCCTACAGAGGTCTGCCCCGGGGGCAGGCGGCCCTCCAGCGCGCGGACGGCGGCCTGCTCCATCAGCGCCACCAGCGCCGGGGTCGCCAGAACCGGCACCGTGCCGCTCCCCATAGAAGGGGCGGTCCACTCTTCAGTCACCACCCGCTCTGCCTCGCCGGAACACGCCCCAGGAATCAGAGATTCGGTCATTCTCAGACTCCTTCTCCGTTGATACCGGCCTGGCGGCCGGCGCTACGGTTGATACCGGCCTGGCGGCCAGCGCTACGGTTGATACCGGCCTGGCGGCCAGCGCTACGGTTGATACCGGCCTGGCGGCCGGCGCTACGGTTGATACCGGCTTGGCGGCCGGCGCTACATGTGGCGCAGGCTGTCAGCCTGTACCAGTTCGCTTGCGGGTATAAATGAAATATATTTTTCATTGCGGCGGCTTCGCCACCGCAATGAAAAATATATTCTTCTTGACCCCAGAGGAAGCCTGATGGTTCCGCCGGCGCTACACATCAGCGGAGCAGGGCCGGGACAATCGCCCAGAACAGGGCATACAGGTTCAGGCCCACCATCCCCAGGGCCCAGGCCGCCAGCGTCAGAGGGCGGCGGAGGCGGGAGGAGAACAGGGCCAGCAACCAGAGCACCGGAAGGAGGACCCCCATCGCCCCCCAGAGCGGCAGGGCCGTCCGCCGCAGCGCCCACGCGATGGTAAGCGGAATGCCCATCAGCCCCACCCCCAGCAGCAGAACCCCCACCCTCCGGTCCGCCCACCACTCCAGCCCCAGCGCGCCCGCCAGCGCCAGGGGGACCAGCGCCGGGAAGAGGTAGCGACCCTGGTGCTGGACAAAGGTCAGGTTGTACCAGAGGTAAGAAATAACGGTCAGGGAAGCGGAGAGGGCCAGAAGGACGATTCCCCGTTGCTGCAGGGACGTCAGGCGGGGACGACGACGGTCCAGCCACCAGGCCAGGAAACCCACCCCCAGCAATGCAGAGAGCGCGGCCAGGGCCAGGTAGACCGGCGGGTGCATCGGGACGCCCATCCAGCCGAACTGGCCCCAGAAACTCTGGAAAGTGGTGCGGAGAAACCGCAGGGCCAGGCCGAGAGGACCATACTGTGCCAGCCACTCAGCGGTGCGGGGTTGCCCCTGGACAACGGCATTGTGCCGGGCCAGGCCCAGCGGGTCGGTCCAGCCGTAGACCGTCACGTTGCGGAGCAGCCAGGGCCCCGCCAGCAGAAGCGCGGCGAAAAGCATCCGCCCGGTCTGGGCGGCAGCATAGAGCACAGGATGCGGACGAGCGCGAGGAGATGCAGAGAGAGTACAGGAAACTCCGCGTTCATC